>JBDRGH010000110.1:0-2202 GCA_043818015.1 Pseudomonadota bacterium | reverse complement strand
AGAAGCTAGAGGTTTCATTTCCTGATCTCTCTTCTCAAACAACAAATCGCACTCTGTCCTGCCCCGCCTAAGTTCAAACCTGATCACAAAATTATAAGGATCATCAAACACTGCCGCCTCAGCTAAGGTAACCAGATTTCCAATCCTGTACTCCAGCTCCTTCTGGATCTCCTGGACGACCAGCTGGACCAAGGCCTGGGCCTTCTTGGCACTCTCCAACCTTCCCATCAGCCTGCCCTTAATCTCTTCAGTCTTGGTCAACTGGTCCTGCTTCTCGACCTTCCTGCCCTTCAGCTCCTCAAAGCGCCGCTTCATCGACAGAAACCTGGGGTCATCAACATTGACGTTCCTGAAGATCCTGTCTTTGGGGGCGTAGATTGATTTCTCTTCTTCCATTACCGCCCCTTTATCGCAGAGGAATATAATTTCATCCAACAAATCCCATTGTTACATTCCCTTGCCTCTTCATCTAGGTAGAAGACAACCCAATGTCTTTTCCTCAGAAAATTAGCAATAATCCGATGATGAATTGTTAGTAGATCTCTCCACGGCCCCATAATTATCACCTCCTTTCAAATCTCGTATTTTCGGCTCAATTCGCTGAACATTGTTTCAACTTTCTCATTTCGCCTAATGATCTGCTGGTCGAGCGCCAGCACCCTCTTCTTGGCTGCCTCCAAGGTCTCCAGGTTGAACTGCGTCCTCAACGTCATCAGAAGGGAATCCCTCTCACCGATCTTCCTGTCCCTCCGGCTCTTGGCGTCCTCAATCTCAAGGATCAGCTTGTTGATCCTCTTGAGCTTCTCATCCAGACTCAGCTGCTCTTCTGGCATCTTCCTCCTCCTTTTCCTTTCTGATTCTAATCTTGCAGGCCCTGGAGCCTGAAGGGATCGTCCTAACCTCGATGGAGTTTTCTTCTTCGAACATCACGGCACTGATCCAGTAGACCCTTCCCCATTGAGGCCCCGGTTTTCTAACCCTGAGAGAACACTTGTTCTTTGCGTGGGACATGACAACGACCTTCATCAATATTCCCCCTTGATAATACTCCACCGGCGTCCCAACAGGAAACTTCTTCAGCATGAGCATATAGGCCTTGTTTTCCAATCTTTTAATTTCATCTAGAAGTTCCTTGATGGTGTTCATAAATTTTTCCTTAAAAAATCCTTATACTTAATCTTCATGATAATTCTTTCCCCATTCCTAGCCTTTAATTCTACTTTCGGGCGGGCGACGATTCCCTCGGCCACAAAATTACCCCATTGAGATTTGAAACCATCTTTAGTGAGATTAACCATATCAACAAGGTCCCCTTCGCCAATAATGGGTACAATATCAACCCCAAGTTCCTTGCCTATTGTCTCTACATCATGCCTTTGCAACCACCAATCACCAATCTTCACATCGAAGAGAACAAAACTCTGGTCTGGCCGGTAATTCCCGCCGCCTTTTTGAATCTTGGCCCCATAGCCCTCTCCATAAAGACAAATTGAGTTATCAAGAAACTGAGATTCTATTTTAGGAATCGTAAACAATTCTTTAAGCTTGTTAACAAGCGTCGCTGGTATTTGAGTATTATCAGTCTTCCCACCAAAGGCGACTTCAAGCATCTCGTGGTTCCACATCACCCGTATATTAGTTCCATCAACCTTCTCCGTGAATACCCATTCGTTGTTCTTGAGGTACTCAAATTCAGGCAGGGAATATTGACCCATTAGAAGGGTCTTGTATTTTGTCTCGGGATCACGCTTAAAGACTGTTTGGATTTTATGGTATTTTTTCATCTACTTCCCCAAAGCCTCCTCTATGATGTCCCTGGTTTCCTGACTCACCTTCTTGCCCTCCATCACCTCATAAAGCCTGTCAATGAAGTCGAATGTCGTCCCTCTCTCCCCTTTCTTCAAGCTGGAGATGAACAGCTCCAGCTTCTCGTCCCTCTCCTTCTGGACCTCTGCCTTCTTCATGTCGAGCACCTTCTTGGCAGGGGCTACCTTGAGAGGCACCTCATCAAGGCTTTTCCGTTCAGTGTCGTAAACGTAGACTCTGGGCTTGTGGTCAACTTGGTCTATGGCAGAGCGCATCAGGCTCCCACAGTTCACCACATAACGCGTCCCATTCTTATCCATCTCACCACATACAAAAGAGTGATGATTATCCCCGGTGACGAACAGGTCAAACTCAGGATGGTCCTTCAGCAAGTCC
>JBDRGH010000109.1:0-14171 GCA_043818015.1 Pseudomonadota bacterium | reverse complement strand
AGGTAACAGGATATCTTTGGGGCTTAAAACAACTCTATCATGATAAAACAGTTCGTGGTATCAAGGCAGACGTTATCTATAAACGCGGAAAAGCTCCCATAGTGCACATGGTATCAGATCCGATCTATAGAACTGAGCGGGATCTCTTAGAATGGGAACTTGGAACGATCGGCACTATAAACGAGATAACTCAGAAAGTTCAAGAGTACGAAAAAAACAATGCTCTTCTTTCTATGCTGTTCTGGCGACACCATGAAGTATGCGCGAAGTGGAAGTGCGAGTACGAGGACATCTGCCGGTTGCGGCCCCAAAAAGGGGAAGCTCCGATAGGATTTTATTGTGATAAAGGAGAAAACTAAATGTTTATTAAACTTTGGATTGGAAACCTGCTCGTCGAAGAGCGTGAGGAACCCAATGTCTCTGATAGAACCCCAGGGTATGTCATCAACAAGCCTTTAGGGTCTAAGGGCGATCTTTTCCTATACTGTATACGGCGGGATTATGGTGATGAGAACTTTGACCTGATAAGAGCGGAGGCCTTTCCGGAGACTGAGTTTCAGAAACGGATCTGCTCTATGCTGAAAGGAAAAGATACAGAATTGTGGGCGGAAATGTTAATAAGAAAGGAGAGCAAAAATGGCGACACTGACTGAACTAATTAAAAACTATGCTGAGGAGCGAGGTGAATACACAGCTACCCTGATTTATGGAGATTCAGGGTCCGGAAAAACAACCTTATCCTCGACCTGGCCTAAACCCTTTCTTTACCTTGACTTTGGAATGGGCTTACGGACACTTCAAAACTTAGGCTTCACCAACATTCCACATATCCCTTTCAGGAAGGCTGACACAAAGAAAGAGGAACCTTACAGGAAGGCCATGGGAATAATTGAAGAGCTTGGGAAAGAGAAGGGGGCTGGCTACAAAACCCTTATCATAGATGATGGCACAGCCATGGCGGACTTAATCTCTAACGGTGCCCTGATGCACCCTTACCATAAAGATGCTAAGTTCCGGCTCCCCACCAATAACAAACCAAACTGGGATGATTACAATGCTCTTCAGGAACGTCTTAAAGATGTGATAGGGCGTTGTTTGGACCTTCCCATGCACTTTGTTTTAACAGCCCTAACAACCCTGGAAAAGGATGAAAACAGAGGAACTTACATCGGCAAACCCAACCTCAAGGGAGGTTATAGGGACAAGATAGAGGCTGACTTTGACTATGTTTTGTACCTGGTGGCTGAGAAGATCAAAACCAACGTTCACTATAGGTGTTACACAATACCGGAGGGCTACTTCAAAGCCAAGGTGAGAGGCAAGTTTAAGCCTGTGTATGAGAACGCCACTTTTGACAAACTTTTCGGTAAAGAAGAGGAGGTCCCAAAGCAATAGAACACCCCTCCTGGGGAGCGAAGGGGACGAGAGAGGGCAATTTATATCCCTTCCGTCCAGGCAGGGGTCTTTGAAGTTTTTTGTTTTTTTGATGTATATTTTTTCCCCATCAATTTGCCCTCTCTCATGGTGACCATAGTGTTAGCGGTAGCACACCTGACTGTGACTCAGGTAGGGAGGGTTCAAATCCCCTGGTCACCCAATAGGGAAAGAGGCTGTATAAAAGAGCCTGTTGCTTGTAAGGATCTAATATAAAAGTGCGCCATCCGAAGCAACGGAAGGAGAGGGAGGTGCAGCCCTACTCCTGAAGGGAGTTTCATCACTCCCCTTTCCCATAGCTTTTAAAGCTAAATCAAACCATATATGGAGGTTTAAAATGGTTGAAATGAAAGGCTTGGGGGGTCATAAAGGTACCATTCTCTTAGATGAGGCATGGTACAAGGTGAGCATACCCGAGATCCCCAAGGACAAAGTTTCCAGCACTGGGCGGAAAATGCTCATTGTTGAAATGGTAGTCCAAGATGGTCCCCCGCAGAATGATCCCGATTCGGAGCCTGTGGGCAGAACCCTTACAGAGTTCCTTATTCTGGACACAGAAGGGATGGGGGAACGTGGGGCGCAGATGTGCCTCGACAAAGTCTCCAACATTTGTCGCGCCGCGGAGATCGAGATTAGTGGCGATGGTTTTGATGAGAAAGATTTCATCAACACCGAGTTCGAGGTCTATGTCGAACGAGGTACCGACAAGAAAGACCAGCCCATAGAACGGATTTCCGCTTATAGACCCCTAACAGACTACTAGTAGGAGATCCGGATGGCTTTGGAAGTGGAGGGCATTCGCGTCCTTGGGGTGCTCTCCATTCTTTTAATCTTAGTCCTCGTATATATAATCACGAAGGAGAAGAGTAAATATATGAAAGAGAAACGAAAACAAAGATGGATATGCAAGCTTTTTGGGCATAGATTATCTAACGAATATAAGTTTGTGACCTGGCCTAATAAAGGTGATATCTTGCTTCTTTACACTTGTGAGAGATGCGGGAAGATGTTCTGTTATAGAGAGAATAGTCATGGAGAACGGTACCTAATCGATCCGTGTTGGTATTCCCTCAGCAAGAACAGGGAGGAAGAGCTTGATGAAGAGCCGGAAGGAAAACAAAAATGATTCCAAAAGTGACTATAGGAATGTTCCATGATGGAAAAGTAGGATATGATATTCGCCTGATTGGGAGTGATAAGAAATCTGTTCCCCAGGAACAACTCGGTGAAATCGTCTTTAAAATAGTTCACGATGGGCGTTTCCATGATGTAAGAATATGGCCCGATGTGGAGAAGATGGAGGTACGGCGGGAAGAGGTCCTCTTAGGGAAAAGTTTTCTCTCCTATCAGATGAGAGTAAGCTATATTCTAACCAAGCCTGTTTGGAGTCCTTTGCTTCCCCCCGGAACGGGTATAATTGTTTTCATCGATGAGAAACCCTGGCCTGTATTCGATTGCTCAAAAATCCTTTTCAAGCTAGGAGGTCCTGTAGCAGAAAAAATGCTTCCCAAAACCCTTCCTCCCTTGCTCCTGCTATGGAAGAATTACGGAGCCACTGAAGCGGATGCTCTCAAGTTCATTGCAACCTCGAAAGAACTTTGGGTCATAGCCCACCAGGACTGCATCGAGCACGAGGTATTAAAAGTATGAAGGTATTTTTAACTATGTTGATTGTTCTTTTTGGGCTGAGTGGTTTAATTAACCTTTATCACTTAGGAAAGAATGCCTGGCCTATAACCGAGGAGACAGATCCGTTCGAGCGCGTTTTTCGCTTAGTGGTGTATAGTGGACTTGTTGTATGGATTGCTCTCCTTCTATCGAGGTTGGCAGAATGATTTATCTGCGGAAAACTTCTCTCTGTAAAAAGTGTCCTTTCGGAGGAAATGAGTGGGTATGGGGCCAAGGTGACACTGAGAGCGGGATTGCTTTTATTGGAGAGGCTCCAGGAGCCGAGGAAGTTTACCATAAACAACCGTTTGTGGGGAAGGCAGGTCGATATTTCCGCTATCATCTCTCCCAGGTAGGCATCAATGCTTCTACATGCTATTTCACCAATGTTATTTGTTGCCGGCCTCCTGACAACGATATGACTACCCTTGATGCGAAGGAAGCTGTTAAATGTTGCAAGCCTGGACTTGAGGAGGAAATTGAATACCTTCTTAAGAGAGGGATAAAAGTAGTTTCGCCTGTGGGGAACCATTCGGCACATGCTTTCGGGCTCACCGATAGGATCGGAAAGATCCGGGGCAGTGTCTATAATCATGGTGAATATCTCCTTATTCCTACCCACCATCCTAGTGGGGTGATGCGCCGAGAGGTGAACAGGGGAATTATGGATGAGTGGATCTGGCACGACGATTTAAACAAGATCCGTGAGCATGCGAGCGAGCCTTATGTCCCTTTCCAAGAGCACTTTAATCTCTTTCCTACTGTAGAGGATTTGGAGAAGTTCGCCATATCCTGTACGAACCAGTTTGTCGGGGTAGACATAGAAACTACTTCTTTAAGACCGTGGGGTGGAGAAATCTTTTGTTTGTCTTTGGCTAAAGGTCCCTCAAGCTGGCGAGGAAATAAAACTGACCAGGACCTTATTAAAGAGGCAGGAGATTCCAAAATTCATAGGGCTATTTGCGTTCCTTTCTACAAGAAAGGATTTGTTCCTTATTGGTCCAAAAAAGATTCAGCAAAAGTCTCTAAACTTCTAAACTTTATCTTCTCTAAAAGCAAACTTGTTTTTCAGAATGCTCCCTTTGATGTAGGATGGCTTTTATGGAAGGGTTACAAGATAGACTTCGAGCAGATCTGGCACGATACCCTCATCCTTCATCATACTATATATCCGGAGCTCCCGCATAACCTTGAGTTCATTACCTCTATTTATGGTGAGACTCCTTATTGGAAGGGTCCTTACAAAGACCGCAACACCAACATAGAGGGCATGGATGATGAAGTTTTAAGACTCTATAACGCTCGTGATGCTCAAGTCCTATTAGAGGACCTTGAGGGTCTCTTGGAGGATCTGTATGAGCATAACATGGAAACCCTCTACTATGAAGAAGCTCACCCAATGATCGAGCTTGTTATGGAGATGAGTTTCAATGGAATTCTTCTTGACAAGAAAGCCTTGAACGAATGGAAACTCCAGGCGCAAGACGAAATCACTGAAATAAAAGTGAAGCTTATTCGCCAAGGGTTCCTCCCTGAGCCTATCAAGAAGACAGCTCCTTTGAAAAAGAATGAGTCTGAGTACATTGACACCTTTAATTTGGCAAGCGACCAGGACTTGAGGTGGTTTCTGTTCGGCATTCCGCCCTCTAAGTTCTCCCACCTGCAAGATTATGAGAGAAAGAAACCAGGCACAAAAGTATATGATGAGCTTTCGGCCTTAAAGATCCTCAAGGAGAATGTAGCTCCTATAGTGAAAGTAAGATATGAGGGGAGACAATCAAGAAAGACAGGAGTAATACAGGTAGACAAGAGAGGATTGTTGGGACTACGAATCCAAGCGCAAAATCGCCTAAAGGCAATCTCAGAGCTAAAGCGTCCTACAGATAAGCACAAAGAAGAGAGCGACAACTTAGCATCTTTGATAAGATGGCTGGGATTGTTTTCCGAATATCGCGGGTTAGCGAAACTTCTTTCAACTTATTCATCTTTTCCAACGGCGCTCGACGGGAGAGTAAGGTGCTCTTTTAGTATCCACGGCACCAAGACTGGGAGGCTCTCGTCGGACTCTCCAAACCTGCAAAATATTCCAAAGCGTAACAAGGTAATCCGCAAAGCCTTTATAGCTCAGCCGGGTTGCAGACTTTTGAGTGGAGATTACTCCAATTTGGAAGTGAGGGTCCTTGCCTACATAACCAGAGATGAGCTTCTTATCGAAGAGGTGGAACAAAAGAATGTCCATGATGAAAACACCAAGACGCTCTTTAACTTGACCAAGGAGGACCTACTATGGGAAGAAGCGAGAGATGGGGCAAAAGTCTTTATGTTCGGTGGGCTTTGCTACGGAGGCTCGCCGAGAGAGATTTACGAGAACATCCTGATGAAGTGTCCAAACCTGACTTTGACATTCTCTACTTTCGAGGAAAGTATGAAAAGATGGATGGAGGCTCACAATGGGTACAGGACATGGGCGGAAGGTCAAAGGACTCAAGCTCTTGCTACTCGTACTGTATCGACAAACTTTGGTCGTATCCGTCAGTTACTCGGGTCGGAAAGAGACATCGAGAAGGAGGCTTTGAACACGCCTATTCAGGGTACTGCAGCCTCAATCGTGAACCGCGCTGGTGTGGAGCTCCTACACAGTTTGAGAGAATCCAAACTTAAGGGTAAGATCCTTTTACAGGTGCACGACCAATTCCTTTTGGAGGTCGAAGAAGAGGATCTTCAAGAAACTGCGCTTCTCGTTAGGAAGAAGATGGAAATGCCGTTTAAGATCGGCGACAGAGAGGTATCGTTTCCTGTTGATTTAGAAGTCGGAAAAACTTGGGGTACATTGGAAGCTTATGAGGAAAATAATACTTGACTTATGCGGAGGAACAGGATCTTGGAGTGAACCATACAGGGAGGCGGGTTATGATGTTATAGTTGTTACCTTACCGGAGCACGACGTTCGGCTTTATGAGCCTCCGGAAGGGGTTCATGGAATTCTTGCAGCCCCTCCATGTCCTATGTTTTCGTTTGCGCGTACTAATGCGAAAAAACCGAGAGACTTGTTGGGTGGGATGGAGATTGTTGTAGCTTGTTTAAATATTATTTGGAAATGCCAATATAGGCTTGATAGCGATTTACAGAAATATTCGCCCTTGGAATTTTGGGCTTTAGAGAACCCGAGTTATGGAATGCTGAAGTGGTTTTTAGGTAAGCCCGCTTTTATTTTCCAGCCGTATGAATTCGGGGATAATTACCAAAAACAAACAGCATTATGGGGCCATTTTAAAGTTCCTATAAAACAATCTTCCTCATTAACGCCCGCACAGCACTCCAAAGCAAAAACTAATAGTCAGCCATTACCGAAGTTTGACGCATTGAAAACAAAAGAAATAGCTCCAGAATATTATGGCAAGTTGGATAGAAAGGCAAGACGAGCAATGACGCCGACAGGGTTTGCACGAGCGTTCTTCGAGGCTAATAGATGAGGCCATTAAATGAAGACGATTATCGAGAGGGGTGGGAACATGAACTATGGGACAAGAACCTTCCTTCTCCAGGATTTGTTACAGACTTTGTATTGTGCACACGGGGAACGGAGACACCCTCTATCTTTGCGGCGTGGGGAGCCCTTTTCACAATATCCACAGCCCTTAAACGGGCCGCCTGGATGGATTGGTTAGAGTTCTCTACAATATACCCGAATCTCTATGTAGTCCTTGTGGCTCCTCCGAGGTTGTGCAGCAAAGGAACTCCTATTCGATTGGCGAAAGCTGTCTTGAGAGGATTTCACACCCTTTTGGATGATGAGGTAACGCGCTATATACGGCAGGTCAAGATGTTGACGGGAAGAGCCACGGTAGAACGGGTGTTTGAGGAGATGAAACCCGAAGAAAAGTTGTTGGGAAGAACCTCGGCGGGTAAGATTCTGGTCGGCAAACGTTTCTCTCATCTAGCCCTTCTCCTTGAGGAGCTCTCAGTGTTGTTGGGAAGACAATCTTATAATATTGGGGCCATTGACCGGTTTGTGGATTGGTACGATTGCGGGGAAGAAAGCGATGATGCTACCATAGTAAGGGGAGTCGGGAAGCTTGAGAAAATCTATCTAACCATATTGGGAGGAGCGACTCCAGATTCGCTTGGAGCCTCTCTGCCGGAGGCTGCTTTTGGGGGAGGCTTCATATCAAGGCTTACAATTGTACATCAGGATATACCTACAAAGCATAATCCTTTCGCGAAGGATGTTGTAAAGGGAGCCGTTTCCGAGCTTCAGGAACGTCTTGCGTGGATTGTAAGACATTGTTACGGGACTTTTACGATAGCTCCGGATGCGAAGGAGATTTACTCGAATTGGTACATGAACCACAGGCAGCGTCTAATAGAAGAGAAGCGGGACCAGCATCTCTATGCGAGGTTAGACAACCAGCTCCTCCGAGTGGCGATGCTTATCAGGGCCCAACGCTATGAGCAAGGCATGGAGATTTCCCTTGAGGATATGAGAGAATCGATCCAGTTCCTTGAGGCGACTTATGCCCTGGCTGACAGAGCTCTTTTAGAGGTAGGAGCCAGAAACGACCGTTTCGGGGTGGCCTTTGTCAAGGTGAGAGACTATCTAAGTACCAAGCGCAAAATCGAACGAAAGGATCTCTTGAGAAGATTTTCCTATGCAAAAATTGACGCAGAGACAATAACCCGTATAGTGGACCACCTGGTTCAAGCGGGTGAGATTAGTGTTCATCATAAGAATGGCGAAGGAAAATATCAGGAGACTGATCAAGTAAGAAAAACTAATACGGATGTTTACAAATGGGAAGGACGAAAATTACCAAACGAAAACTTGATGGGAGGACGGTTGGCGAGCTTATCGACGCTTACGAAAGATCGAGCTCGATGGAAGAAGCGGCAGGGAGGTTCGGGATCTGCGAGCGAACCTTCCGAAACTTCCTCAGAGAGCACTCCGAGTTCCGCCCCAAGCGGGGCCGGAAAGCGTGGAAGGAAACCGAAAGCTTCTCCTGCGTCTCGAAGTGGCTCAAAGATCACAAAGAAGAAGAGCTCCCCTCAACCATCAAAGAAATCTCAGATCTGACAGCCTGTTCCAGGGACGCAGTTAAGAGCTTCTTATATAGGAAACGCCTTCAAATACTGAAGGATTTGCGGAAGCTAACTCCCCTGAATGATCGTTGGATAGTCATAAAAGATACTGAGGGAAGAACTTACCCTTTGAGAGCTGTTGGCGAGCATAAAGTAAAGGTAACTCGGTGGAGTTGCCGCATTATCATAGAGGGAGTCTTTAGAAACACTTCTAAACCCCTCAAAATAATAACCACATTGGAGGCATTAAAATGAGAATTGATCTCGAAGTAAACACAACGAAGTCAGGAGTTACGCATGTAGCTTCTCTTTCGCGTTCCCCTGAAGGCAAGACAGGTAAGACAGGTAAGAGTATTTATGTAAATATGTTGGAGTTATCTTCAGGGAAATTGATTCCTGCGTTTCGAATAGATCATAGAACAGGAAAAGTCCTTGTCAGCGATGGTTGGAAGAAAGTCATTAAGAGTTTGGAAATGTTTAAAACCACCCGATTAATCTAACCAATCCTTCCTAATTGGGGCGGAAGTCATTGCCAGAAACGCGCGGTAGTAGTCGCCTGTGTTAAGGTACTCTACCGCTTTTTTCATTGACCTATGCTGGAAGCCATACGGGTACCATTTAGCGATTTCACTTTTTTTGAAACTTTCGAAATCCCAATGGAGCTTGCCGTCTTTTCTTGTCAGCCCGAACACCTTCGCTTTTGCCACATCACCCTTGTAGCTCCTTAAGTCCATGATCGCCGAAAGAAAATCGATTCCCAGGTTAAAGAAGGGTCCCCCGGAGAATGTCATTGGGTTCCAAAACAAGAAGGCCTTCTCATCGATTCCAAAGATGTTCTTCATCCCGGCATAGAGGGCTGTAGTGTTCGCAAGCCAGGTCCCTGCGGTCAAGGCCACCTCTCCGATTCCTCCGCTCTCCATCGAATACTTAATCATCCGCTTAACATTCTCAGTGTACCACATAGAATAATGACCAAACTGCCCAAAGAGCTTTCCGACAGCCCCGGTAAACAAGAACCCTGTTCCGCTCCTATAAGGGAACATGGTTTCCTGGACCATATTGTAGGCAAGGGAGTCCGCAGCGGAGTTCCACTTCCCGTCTTGAATGAGGCCCTCGATCTGAACCCTCAAATCCTTGGCAACTTTTCTGTAGCCGCTTCTTTTGGCAAACGTTTCGTAGTCAATCTTATGAGAGGCAAAATCCCCGGCAGCCACCATAAACTTGTCGAAGGTCGCCGTATAAGCGACTGCCCTTGTCCAGTCATCCGAATTTCGATACCACTTCAATCCGGCCTTAGCCAACTTACCTCTCAAGGTGCTCTCGGAGATAAGCTCGCCGCCATATACGGGGAGATCCGGCTGAAGGACACCTTTGTTTCTTAATGTGTGAAAGATGTCCCCTGCTTTGTCTTCAGCGACCTTGTGAGCTGCTCGCCAAACGTGGGAGTTTCCCACCCTGGGGGCAAGTGTTGTAAATATTTGGAACATATTTCTGATTGGCAGCCAGGGTCTCATACCCATAGCTCCCACATAGCCCCATTCTCTGAGCGCAGCTATCAGGTCCCGTTGGTAGTTCTTCGGCCACCCTATCTTGTCTGCGAAATCTTGGACGAATTCCCTCAAGAACACATCATTTCGTGCGCTTGGTACGCCCATTACATCTGCCAGATAACGCAGGACCCGTATCTGCGCCTTAGAATCCATCTTCTCCCCAGAGGGCGAAGACAGAAAATCCGTAGCATCTTTCCAAAAATCCCCTAAAAACGTTTTCCTATGTCCCACAGAACTATATTTCAAAATTGCTTTAAGCGGATCATCCTCATAAACCAGGTTCGCAACATCCACAACCCTAGAGTGTTCGAAGAAAGCGTCCAGAGTCCGTGGCTTAGCTTCACGAGCGCTTCCGAACAAGTTCCGTATCTCGCTGTCGAGCTCACCCTTGTTCCAGTATGCAGATAACTCCTTTCTGATATGAGGAAAATACTCCTGTAGCATTCGGTCAGGATCGACCCCGAACAGCTCCCCCATCGCCTTGAACTCTCTCTTAAGGTTGGTAGCTACCTTTAGCTGGTCATCGCTTAAATGCCATGCTTCTTTGGCTAGTCCCCACAACTCCTCATCAAGCTCCAATAGATGTTTGATAGGAAGCCTCTCACTCTTCGATAGCGTCTTACCTCCAGGTTTAAAGGTGGAGATAATGACTTTCCTCCAGTGTTCCTCGCTTTGGCGCATCAACCGTCTAGTGCTCTCGGTCCCTCGAAATATCTTTAGGAACTCAGGATCAGCTCCTTTCTCTACAGCTTTAATCAGCCATGCATCAGGAGGACGATAGTAAGCCTGTATGTTGAGAAGAGGAGAGTTTTTCTCAGGCATGAAGTCCCATTTAGTGGGCTCTGTTACAAAATGCCCTGTAAACAACTCCCCATCAGCCGTCTTAATACCATGAAGAATCTCGTCTTGAAGCTGTGTGAACTCTGGAGCATACTCGGGAACAGGGATTTTGGTGGAAACAGCCTTCAACTCTTCGAGCGAATGCACCGTAATAGAGCCTCCGGTCTCATCATATAAATGCAGCATTCCTCCATCTGTCATTACCCGGTAACCTTTGCGCCCAGCTATCTTTGTGAGCTCTTCATACTCATCCCATCCACCTTGGAGATACTTTTTAGCGGCATCAATGCTTTTAAAACTCTTCCTATAGTTGATGTCAGGAACAAACACCTCAACTGTTCTGGAGGGCTCGTGGAGCTTGAGGTTTTTCCCGACAAACTTTGGAACAACCTGCTTATCCGTAAAGTTGTCCAAATTCTTGAGGATGTCTTTGTACTTTCCTACCGCAATCCCCTGGCGATATGTAACCTCAAGAGTACCGTTATCGACCACCGCCAGCTCCGGTCCTAACTCACTCGCTATTTTTGGATTGAAGCCTCCATCGATAATAACATCAGAGATATGTTCGGCCTCGTAAACAACGGAACCTTGAGCCTTGACCTTCCATCTTCCGGTAGAAGCGTTCCTCTCAAGCGTAAACCCATACTCATCCCACAGATACTTTCTAAAATGGTCCGGATCAATCGTTTGCGCCACCATCCACTCGCCCAAATCATCGTAGTTGTCGAAGTTTCCAAGTGGGGTAGACCCCTTCATTACAGTAAGAGTATTATCGCTCTCTTTGAGAATCTTTCCGCCAAGAACCTTATCAGCGGCATAATCGCTCCACCCAGGCGTATAAAGCTGCTGCCGATGAAGAGAAGCTCTGTAACTCTCCCAATCCACCAGCGCCTCAAGCCTCTTCTTCACTAACGCCTTATCCGCTGCTGCCGCCAGCCCTTCGGCGCGAACATCCCTTGAAGTTCGATGAACTATGGCATCTACCAGCGACGAAACAGCCTTAAACTCGGCCTCTGGATTCAAAGCATCCATGGGAAGTGTAGCAAGCACATCCTTCCCTAATTTGACCTGTAATCCCTTACTAGTCGTTAGAGTGCTGACATCTCTTAAGACTTCATCACCCTCACCTAAAGAGGCAAGGAGAGCCTTCGTGAAGTTTCTGGCATCCTTCCCTTGAAATCTTCCCCCAACAGGAGCTATCATCCTTGTTAGAACATCCACATCGTTAAGCTCCGATAAAGGAATCGATCCTTTTATCTTCTGGCGCACCTTAGTCTTAGTGGCAGCCGCTCCCACCAAAGCCGCCACCTTCTTCGATGGCTGAAAGGAGTCCGCTCCCACTCTTGAGATCATAGCCCTATAAGCGTCGTCAATAGAGGAAACAGTCTTTGTCCAATCAGTCGTAATCTCATGTAATTTTAACCTCTTACCTTGCTCAACAATGTCAATTCCTCTAGCGCCGGCAGCTACCTGAAGTTTCTCAAGCGGAGTAGCCTCCACCACATGCCTCAGAGTATTCCCTCGAATCATTAGGTTATCAACAGACTCTTGGACTCTCTTGGGGAGCTGGTAGTAAAGTGCCATATCAAAAGTGTTACCTGTGGTAGCATTAGTGATAATATCATTGAGCTGTCTGACAGTAATCCCCTTATAAATCGAAGCACTCTTATCAAACCCGGTAAACACCTTCCTAAGAAACCTCCCACCTTTTAACAGGGCCCCCCCAAATCCAAATGCTATCAGATCCCCAACGACGTATTCTCCGAAATGCTCCTTGGCGTTCTCAATCATAAGCTGACCCAGAGGTTTCTGAGCGATATTGTTCAAAATATCCTTTGTATTCTCGCGGACAAATCCTACAGCACTACCTCCTACAAAAGCATGCGTTAGTGCCCTGGTGAGTCTATAAGCGGATTGTTTGGCAGGAAAACTTGCAGATCCCATGGCGAACAGGTTGTCCACTCCGTTCATAAGCTGACCAACTACACTTGGGACTTTTGTTCCAGCCACAAAAGGTTTTACGATTGTTCCTACCATAGTGGCATAGAGAGGAGCCAACTCAGCAACTAGCCCGCCCATGGCTCCAACGTCTTGCCATCTGACGGGTCCTACGATGGGCAAGGTAAATGCGTGCGCTGCGGAGGCTAATTGCTTTTTGCTATTAAGGAGATAATCAAAGTAGGCAACTGACTTTTTCATGTCATCGCCCATAGCCATTTCCCAGGCATTGAACTTTTCCCCACCGCCTCGAATAGCGGAGGGCAAAGTTTCAAACAAAAACTCTCCTACCTTTGTTTCACTGAGTTTATCTAATGTGGCGGTAAAGAAGCTGTTGTCGACAGCGGCATGGCCTGCGACAGTCGCCACCATAAAATTAGCAGCTCCTTTGTCCCCTGCTAGGGCTTTTTCAGCGATCTCTCGAACCTGAGTCTCTCTTTCTTTGTTCTGCATTTTGGGAGGAGAGAACAGCATCTTCCTGAAGAGAACATCTTTTTCCTCTGTAGGAAGCGCCATAAACCTCTCGTCGTTCCCGAGGAGCTCAGGCAAATGCCTTGAGCGGAAATCGAGCTGTTCCTGGTAGCTTGCCTTCGAGAATGCTTCTGAGTTCATGGTATCGAGATATTTCTGAAGATCGGGCATTATTTTCCCGCCGTGTTTTTAGCTAGCTCAAGCAGTTTTTTGTTAAGTTTCCCTATAACATCATCTACACTTGGGCGAGTCTCGAACTCTTCATAGACAAGTCTAATCAGCTCTTCAAGCTTCTTGTCATCAATTATCTTTGCCAGCTTAGGTATACGGGATAACTGGCCCTTGGCTTTCTCCATAATCATCTTATGAAAATTCGCGTCCTCGCTCTTCTCTGTAGAGAGGTTTCTTCCGCCAGCCCACCCTTTCTGGGGGACTCCTTGAACACCTTTTCCGATCATAGGGCGAGATTCTGTCGGAAGGCTTTCTTGGGCTTGGGATATTCCTGTGTAGAGGGCGTCGAGTTCTTGGCCCGTTTTCGATAGCTCGGGAGTCTTTCCTGCTTGCTCCTGGGCTCTTCGCGTGTCCAGGACTCCTGCTATTGGGCTTTCTGGTTTCTGTATTTCTTGCTTGCCCTCACTGTCCGGTTTCCGTCTGTTCTCGAAAGCCCTTTGGAATGTGGCTTCCTCTTTTGGAGAAGTCCCAATGAAAAACCTCTTGACCGCAAGATTTATTTTGTTAAGTATACCAATTGATCCGAAGACCTCATTTACTTTTGACGGGTCCCACACAGGAGGGAGGTCCTCCTCGGAGATACCGGCGTTTTTACCGTGTTGGCGAAGTTGGGCATAGAGCGCTCGGAGCGGAGATCCCTCGAAGTTCATTTCGTTTATGAAGAGGGTTTTTAGTTCTTCGTAATCTCCACCAGCTCGGTCCCTCAGCTTCGCTACTATGGTATTAATATTATCATTGACAGTGTCAAACATATCGAAGGCGTCA
This sequence comes from Pseudomonadota bacterium, assembly GCA_043818015.1. Taxonomy (GTDB): domain Bacteria; phylum Desulfobacterota; class UBA8473; order UBA8473; family UBA8473; genus JBDRGH01. Next base: position 138 of record JBDRGH010000109.1, on the reverse strand, counting down.
GCTTGCCCGGCGTTTGTTTGTAAAGCTTCAGATAGTTGAAAAGCTGTCGCTTCCTGATAGAGTTCCGTAGCCTTTCCGAGCTCATCGAAGGAGAGTTTATCTAAGGGAATGTTGTATTTGATCTCTCCTGTCTCAGGA
>JBDRGH010000108.1:0-5179 GCA_043818015.1 Pseudomonadota bacterium | reverse complement strand
GTTAAACAGCCAGGGATGAGAATGAATGACAGATGTTTACTACCGCCCACAAGGAATTCCTATATGTTGTGGTACGGTTAAGTAATCACAAAGCTATGATTACTTACCACTATGTTAACCTCTTAAAACGTGATGATATGTCAATACTATCAAAACCTGAATCACTTTTCTCAGTCTTTTGTTAGGCTGTAGTCTCAAAATAAAAAAGGCGTCCTTGCTCTTTGATCCCGATACATGCAGGAAGTAAAGAAAGGCGCCTTCATAATTACCCCTTTGTGATTAGGGTTCATAAAACTATAAACATCATCTAACCATGTTTTTGACCATACCTGGATTATTAGGTGAAATCAAGTCTTTTTTCGTTTTCTATAGGGCTGTATCTGGGACGCTAAATTCCACAAAAAATGTGTGGGCTGAATGTAGTATAAACCCAACCTATAAGCTGGAGAGAGCATTTACTCCGACTTTCTCCAATCCGTTACAGCCACGTATTTTTTCCCGACCGGGTCTGCTTTGTAAATCTTCCATGAATCCCCGCCTTTATGGCTTTTCGAACTGAACGTGATAGGATTACAGAGCCCACCGGTATCATAATCTTTTATGGTCTCCAGAGCGTTTATAAAGACTTCTGCATCGAGGTCTCTACCGGCTCTCCTGAACCCCTCTGTCGCAATAGTTGAAATTACCCATCCATGCGTGTATAAGGGGCCACGATAAGGCTTCTCGGTTCCCGGATGATATTTCAGCGTGATTTCTCTCATCTTTTCTACCCCGGGGCCTTTGCCGTACCATGGAGAGTTCGCATGGACTGAATAGGCCTGGCTCGCGGCCTCACCGAGGAGATTTAGATCCTCTAGAACCATGCATGCCCAACTATTGAAGGTCGGTATCTTTAGACCATACTTCCTTAATTCCCGCAATAAGGTCACCGTCGTCGATGTAATGCTTCCCACATTAAGTACGGCGTTGACTTTGTACCTCTTTAAGTTCATAACCTGGGAACTTGCATCTATTGAACCGGCCATCAGGACCTCCTTGGTTACCGGTTCTAAATTATACTTTTTCAGTCTCGGTAGCGCGGCTCTCGTGTCAATCTTACCCACTTCAGTATCAGGATAAACCAGACCTATTCTCGGTTCCTTCAGTTTGTACTCTTGGATCATGTAGTCGACAAGGACTCTTATCTGCCCCTCATAGGTATCGCTAGTAATAAAGATATACCTTTTGTAAGGCTTAACACATATTTCAGGCATTGGTAGAGTGATAGTTGGTAATTTCTCTTTTTGCATTTTCTTCCAGAGCACATTGACAAAACTGCCAGATCCGGGACCTATGTAAGCAAATATCTTGTCTTTGTAAACCACCTTCTTAAACGCAGCAATAGTAGCAGCAATAGAATATCGGTCATCTTCTACGATCAGGTTTATTTTTCTGCCATGAATACCACCACCATCGTTAACAAACCTGAAATAATTCTTTAACGCACGAGTGAATGGAACGGTTACAGATGCGGCAGGCCCTGTTTGATCAAGGACCGCACCAATTTTGATCGAATCGTCTGTTACCCCCCTGACCTCTTTCGCCTGACTCACCGAGTTGTTGATGAAGCACATGACTCCCAGCAGTACGATTACCATGAACACCTTGTTTCTTACCTCCATAATCAATCTCCTTTCTTTTCATAATGATGTACTTTCGATTCCCTCAGGTTCATCCTGGAAAATGAAAAATTTCCTTTGGAGCGAACATCTACCTGTGCGTTGCCTGTCTGCCGTGCTGGCACAGGCAGGCACGCAGACAGGTGAACAGGATTTTTGGGGTACCCAGCTTGACTAAGCGAAAGACAAGCATTTTCAGGTGTCTGATCCGCCGCAGGCGGAGAGTTTCTGAAAATGCCTGAAGTGAGTCATAGATGGGTCAAAAAACCTGTGCTCGGGAGCGGAAAAGGGAATTTTTCAGGACGAACTGATTGTTGCCTTCCCTCCTATCCTTATTAATCCTGGTGAACCGGCTCCCTGAAGCCAGTAATAGGTATCCAGGTCTGCCTCTCGACATCGGTTCTATAGAATCGGTTGGCCCTGCCGCCTTTATGGTTGGTTTTGCTATAGCTGACGGGGGCTGAAATCTCCCCTGTACTGAAGTCCTTAAAGGTTTCATAAGCCTCCACCAGGGTGTCCGGCGTTAAATTTCTCCCAGCTTTCCTCAACCCTTCTGCACAGATCATTGCGGTTATCCAACCTTGAGTGTAATGTCTGATCTTCAGCTTTGTGTCGGGCTGGTACTGCTTTGTGATATCTCTCAGTTGAATCATTCCAGGGGTATCATCGGACCAGTAGCCGAAAGGGCTTATTGCAATAAGATCCTTCGAGGAGTCACCGGCAATAGCCACAGTGTCCTCCGAACTCACATAGAAAGACCCGATCATCTTGCTCTTTAAACCAAATTTCTTTGCGCCCCTTAAGAAGGCAATGAGAGTGGCAGTTCCGGTATGAACGATAATATAGTCGGGCTTTGATTTCTTTAAATTCATGACCTGTGAAGTCGCTTCAATAGCACCAAGGGTGAGAACCTCCCTACTGGATAATTTCAGGTTGTATTTTGGAAGATATTTCTCTGTAGCTCTTAAACCGGTCTTACCGAATTCCACATCCGGATAGATGAATGCTATCTTCGGGTCTTTTGCTCCGAGATCCTTCATAATGTAGTCTATAATAACCTGAAAACCGTCCTGATAACTGGCAGAAGGTGTAAATATATATCTTCTCACGGGAGTTGTCATGGCTTCTGAAAGGCTTAAGGCTACTATAGGAACCTTATTCTTCTCAATCTGTCTCGTAAGGGCCAGAGTCTGACCGGTGCCCCCACAGTAAAGAAGCGATAGGACTTTATCTTTGAAGATGAGCTTCTTGAAAGCGGCGATAGCGCCTGGAATGCTATAGCGATCGTCCTCAACGATTACCTTTACTTTTCTTCCTTCGATTCCCCCTTGATCATTGATGTGTCTGAAGTATATTCTCGTTGCTTCGGCTATGAGCATCCCTATAGCCCCAGCAGGACCTGTTTGATCCATAATAACACCGATCTTCACCGTATCGTCGCTCACACCTCTGACCTCTTCAGCGTGACCCAAGCGTGTGCCCGCAGAAAAAAGAAAGATCAGTACTAATATTAAAATGACAGATAACCTTTGCATGATTCCCTCCTTCGATAATGGTGAATTAAAGTTGACCGAATTTCAGTTTGCATTCAGAGCTTTTCGTAACGTGCCACTGCTAAATAGCCAAGGGAGACGAAGTAGAGTGAATGTCTCGTGGCCCTCTCACAGGAAATTATTCTTGGGGTGAGCACTCTCCTGCCTCATAAAAGTCCTCGCCTGGAATAGAGGGGTTGGTTACGTAAGGTATTATTGCTACAAGTCTTTGAGCTTGTACTTCAGTATTTTGCCAACTGAACTCCTGGGGAACTCAGCGACAAATTCAATATATCTCGGGACAGCGAAATCAGGGAGATTCTTCTTGCAGAGTTGAATAACCTTTTCTTTTGTCAAATCTTTCCCTTCCCGTGGCACAATAAAGGCCTTTATTGCTTCTCCGAGATCTTCATCGGGTACACCTATTACGGCAGCTTCTTTGACAGATGGTTCCTGATAGATTACATCTTCAATTTCCGAAGCTATAACGGTGTTTCCTGCAGTGGTTATCATATCTTTTTTTCTTCCCTGAATGTAGACATAACCATCTTCGTCCATTGTGGCTATATCTCCAGTATACAGCCACCCATCTCTTATGGCCTGTTCCGTTGCGTGGGGTGCTTTCAGGTATTCCTTCATGACGCAATCACCGGTGACTATAATCTCACCTGAGGCCCCTGGAGAAAGGCTTTTCCCCTGATCATCAACTACCTTTATATCAACGTTGATGCTCTTCCGACCACAGGACTGTGACCTTTTTACCGTCTCTGGAGATCCTTCTGTGACAATTTCTTCCGGCGACAGCCAAGTTATGGGACCGCATTCTGAGAGGCCAAACATATTGCCGAATACAGTGCCGAATACCGTTATGGCTCTCTTAAGGATCTCAATAGACAGGGGAATCCCGGCAAGCCCGATATAACGCATAGTACTGATATCGTACTTTCCCAGATTTGGGTAATCCAGAAGCTGGATCAGGAAAGGAGTGCCAATAAACGTGTAATTTGTCTTTCCTCTCTCAATTGCACTAAGAAAAGATTCAGGTGTCATCTCCGCTGCAATAACACAGCTACCTCCTTCATAATAATGGCTCAAAGCTAGAAACGCAATTGGGGCCCCCCAAAACAGCGGCGTAGAGATCAATGCCGTATCGTCCGCCCCAACTCCATAGGCAGCGTGACCGTTAAGCGCTATCGCCAGGCCACTCTTATGGGTATGGACTATTTGCTTTGGCAGTCCAGTTGTTCCACCGGAATTAATGATAATCAAAACATCGTCTTCGTGAACGGGTACATTAGGGTCCTTTGGCTCATGAGACAAGGTCAATTCTTCGTAACCCGTTTCGCCTTTTACAGGATTGCCCAGAACGATAAGATTTTTCAATTCGCTGAGTTCGTTTGTAAGAGAGTCTATTATAGTTCTGTACTTTGGCTGGAATATGACCGTGCTCGCTTCTATATTCTGTACTATGTGAGATAAATCCTTAATGGAGAGAAATGGATTTGCCGCCATAGAAGCCATTCCCAATTTCGCTCCTGCACAGAAAATTTCCATATGTTGTTCGCAGTTATCTGCTATCGTTATTATTTTATCGCCCTTCTTATGACCTAAATTCAAGAGGCCGTTGGCTAAACTATTTACCCTATCATCCAATTCTTTAAAGGTATAAGTTGTTTCTTCAAAAATCAGCGCCCTCTTTTCGGGGAGCTTTTTTGCATTCCGTCTGAGAATATCACCAACAACCATTTAACTCCTCCTGGTTGGGACTTACGAGTCATATGTTATTTCTTAAGCCTACAATAAAAGCAGCAGTTTGTGCTTTAGGGCTAACCATTTGGACCAGGATATGGAGCGTCTCAAAAGAGGAAAGGGGGCCAAAATGGACGGGGGTCAGGTCTTGAGAAATCACTTTTGCTGCCAAAAACTTACTTTTCAAGACCTGACCCCTAGACCTGACCCCTAGACCTCTTTTTTGATAAATTAATTAAA
>JBDRGH010000107.1:0-11968 GCA_043818015.1 Pseudomonadota bacterium | reverse complement strand
GAGCAGATGGGAAAGGGGTTAAGGGCGTTCGAGCTCGATTGGGTCCTGTGGAATATGGGGCAACATACAAGGTTTAAGAAAAAGCCTTATCATCGAACGTTGACCATTTTTTACTGATGGTATCATGTCAGATATAGCAATACTAACCCTCTAGCCGGAACTGCCAGCTGCACCACACATCCTCCGGGTGCTCATCCGGGGGACAGACCAGGCACCGCATACTCAGCCTTGGGTCTATCGTTTCGGCGAAACTCTTGAAGAGGGCTACCCCCACCGGTTTACAGGGAAACTCTCCTCTCTTGTCTCTTATCCTTGCCTTTTGAGGGGTGCAATCGGTCACATTGAATACCACGCTCTTCTCCGTAACCTCGGGGAACTCGTACTCCATTCCGGGAACCCATACTTGGAAATTGAGGGCCTTAACAAGGGCCGGGATTCCACCACCTTCGGAAATACTCAATATCTTCTTGAGTCTTCTTGCCTCGGTCACACCGTATTGCTCCCATGCCTTAGTATCTATCTCGATGGCCGTATCAAGGCCGAACTGCTCCTCGATAGTGATGAACTACAGGCCATCTATGGTGATTATATTCTTAGAATACAGTCTCAGTAGTTCTATCAGTCTCTCTTTAGAAAGATCGAAATAATCGATCTTAGGACTCCCGTCGACTTTCTCTGCAGGCTCGCCTTCGAGTCTGAACTCCCAGCTGCACCACACATCTTCCGGATGCTCATCCGGGGGACAGACCAAGCACCGCATCTCTATTCTAGGATCAATCGTCTTTGCAAAGGGTTCAAATAGGGCTTCTCCTACCGGCTTGCACTTGAATTCCGGCCTATTGTTTCTTATCCTTGCCCGCTGCACAGTACAATCCGTCACATTAAATACCACGCTCTTCTCCGTAAACTCAGGAAAATCATATTCCATCCCGGGGATCCATATCTGAAAATTAAGAGCCTCTGCCAGGGCCGGGATGCCACCACCTTCGGAAATATTCAATGTCTTCTTCAGCCTCCAAGCCTCTGTTACACCGTATTTTTCCCATACTTTCGTATCTATCTCAACTGCCGTGTCCAAACCGAACTTCTCCTCCGTATTGACAAACCATAACCCATCGATTGTGAGGGCATTTTTGGAATACGTCTTTAGAAGATCGACGAGCGTTTTCTTGGGAAGCTCCATCCAATCAATCTTAGCCATGTGAATACCTCCTTGCAACGGATAGTCTCTTGCCTAACTTCTCCTCAATGATTATCCCCAATTTCCCTTTTCTGTCAAGTTAAAATAGTCTGGAGTTTCCCGAAGCTCCGGTAAACCCCTTTGTCTCTGAGCGAAATTTGCTGGAGCAGTGGGGTACCCACCTGCCTGTGCGTTGCCTGTCTGCCGTGCTAGCACAGGCAGGCACGCAGACAGGTCGAGGGTGAGCAGGAAGGGGAAAGCCAGCCCTTCAGAGGCTGGAAGGGGAAAGTTGGAGATGGTCCAAATAGTCTTTCACTCTACCAGGGATTTTACAAGACTTGAACACCACAGCGTCACAGTATGCAGAACCGGGTAGGAAGAAGGGATGGTGTGCATATATCGGGGAACCCGATTTTGTACCACGTTTAGCCCTTCGGCTCGTGGTCGACCTCAGGAGATGAACCGGGAACCTCACATCGCATGGAGTTGATTAAACAGAAAGTAAAGAACGAAGGCCACAACAAAGGAGATGGCCGGAGTGCCGACCCATGCAAAGAAGACCTGGTAAAGCCTTTTAAGGTTGATGGTTTTGACACCCTTGATCAGTCCGATCCCCAAAACCCCACCCACCACGGCCTGGCTCGTGGATACCGGAACGCCGATGTCGGCATAGATATGGACCGTCACTGCCGCGGCCAGAATCACGATAAAGGCGGTGTACCCCTCCAGCCTGACTATATTCTTACCTATCGTAAGCATCACCTGCTTGCTGTATGTCAAGACACCGATCCCGATGCTCAGCCCGCCGATGAGGGAGGCCTGAAGCGGCGTGAGCATGCCGGGGCCGGTGAAAGCCCCCGTGACATTGGCAACATTGTTTGCCCCTAAGGCATACGCGCCATACGCTCCTCCAATCATGAGGCACCAGCGTAGATACCTGTCATGCTGGAAGAGATTGAGGTTCAGCCCGTTCATAAATTTGCCCACCACAAAATAGAGGATAATGGTAAAGAGCATTCCCCCAAGGGGTGTTCCCACCCAACAGATTACCACCTTCCCCAGAATCTGCCAATGGAAGCTCCCCTCTAGGAGTCCCATGCAAACCAGCGAACCAACCACAGCCTGAGAAGTAGAAACGGGGAGTTTGAGGTAGGTCATTAAGGTTACAGTGATGGCCGAGGAAAGGCCGACTAGGAAGGCGGCGCTGAGAGAGACCCCGCTCATCGCCCGGTAGGTAGCCATTCCTGCCTGACCCTGGAGACATGCCCCCAGCAGGACAAAGACAGTACACACAATGGCAGCCGTCCAAAATCGAATCATCCGGGAAGCCACCGCGGTACCGAATACGTTGGCCGCGTCATTGGCTCCGAGCGACCATCCCAGGAAAATAGCCGAGGAGAGCTGCCACATGATCTCTAGATCTGCCTCTTGATAGCAACAATACCGATGCGGTCGGCGGTATTCTCCGCCCGGTTGGAGATCTCGCCGATGGTTTGGACGAGTTCTTTTAGGAGCATCATTTTGCCGGTAGCCATATCGGACTTGAAGACTCGCTCGACTATAGAGCGTTCTAGCCTGTCAGATTCACTTTCCTTGGCATCGACGCCGCGTGTCTGGTAGAGGGTCTCGTTGGGGTTTTCGAAGAGGGTGTTCATGGATATTCGAACCAACCGGTATGCTTCGACGTTTACCTCTACCAGTTTCTCCATGTCTCCGAGGAGGTTCTCCGGTATGTCCAGGCATAATATCCTGGCCAAGAAGAGGGCATCTTCCGCCGCGCTGGCGATGCCGTCGTAAAACTCCAGGAGCAAGAGCAGGTCGCCTCGGGAGTCCGGGAGCAGAGCCTTTCCATAGAGGGTCATCTGGATCTTCCGCCTCAGGTCATCGGCTGCGGACTCGAACTTGTGTGCCTCTTCTACCTCCCATAAGAATTCCTGGGTGCATCCAGTGGCAAGAAACCTGAGCATGGACTGGCGGAAAAGCCGGATGCAGGAATCAATCTCATCCAGATATTCTTCAACCATCTTTCTTACATCTTCCTGCTTCTTCGAGAAAATAGCCATTGATAACCTACCTTACGCTGATCTCCTCACTCTCCCCTGCCAATTACTCCTCGGTAACCGGCAGCGTGACTCGGTTCATGAAGGGGACAGACCCGGGATAGTCCAAATCACCCCGGATCTTACCCCACATTTCTCGACGTCCTCTCGGCACGAATAACAAGAATTGCCCTTTGACGGACGAGAGTATAAGATAAACATAGTTACCTGTCAAGGGAAAAGGTGCTACAAGAGGTCGTTCGGCTATGATGGTTCAATGAAAGGAACGGGGAACAATTTGAAATCAGGAGGTGTGTGGATCGATGGGATATGCAACGTCTTTATATTGAGACTTTTGCGCAACCTGCCGAGAGCTTTGAAGGAGTCCCCTGAGAGCGAATCCATAGATTTTTTGGGGGACCCTTCTTAGTGAGCGGAATGGAGAAAATTCACATGTTTGAGCCCAAAGGGCGAGTTTGTGAATTTTCAATGAAGCGAGCTTAGATGGGTCAAAAAATGTATGCTAAAGCGAAAGGGGGGACTTTTTCAAAGCTCTCATATTATAGAAGTCATCATCAAAGGGTAAAGCGTCTCAAAAGACTGCACTAGGAGTAAATACCTATCAAACGCCTGCCTGTGCGTCGCACGCAGACAGGTTTGTGTTCAGAGCTTGCCTTACGATTCCTAAGCCAGGCCCGCGGCAGCCATAATATCCGGCACCAGTTCTTCTCTACCGATAGCCATGATGTGAACCCCGTCGCACATCTTCTCCTCCCGAACCCGTTTGATCATGCGGCCGGCAATTTCAATCCCTTTATCGAGCGCCTTGCCTTTGGGCGCCGAAGCCATCTCATCGATCAACTCTTGGGGTACATTGACCCCTGCTACGTTCTTGTTCATAAACCGTGCCATAGGGGCCGATACGAGCAAGATGATACCAGCGAGAATCTTAACCCGAAACTGTCTGGCATATTCCATAAATTTCTTGAAATTATCCAGGTCATATACCGCCTGGGTCTGGATAAACTCGGCACCTGCATCAATCTTCTTTTCGAATTTTATGAGCTGGGGTTCAATGGGGTTTGCCTCAGGGGTGACTATAGCCCCGGCACAAAAGGATACAGGACCATCGAGGTTGTTGCCTCCCATATCCCTACCTTTCTCCATCAGTCTGATCGCGGCTAAAAGCTGGCTTGAATCCATATCGAAAACAGACTTTGCTTCCTTGTGATCACCCAAGAGAATCGAATCCCCGGTAAGACAGAGAATGTTATTGATCCCTCTGCTCGAGGCAAACAGGAGATCAGCTTGGATAGCCAAGCGGTTACGATCCCGACACGTCATCTGCAGAATCGGCTCACCTCCCATCTCCTTTACCAGCAGGGCGCCTCCCAGAGAGGGAAACCTCATGACCGAACTCTGATGATCGGTTAGGTTTATACCATCCACCTTGTCTTTCAGAAGTTCTATGTGGTGTGTCATCTTCTCCAGATTTGTCCCTTTCGGTGGTGCCACCTCAGAGGTAACCACAAACCTGCCTGATTCCAGTGCCTTTTTAAATGAGGAAACCATAGGTCAACGGTCCTTTCCTTCAGGAAAATATTAAATATTAACGCTCAAGAGCCGAAAAGAATGCCAGAAATTTGTAATTAAGATGCTCCGATCCTTAATTTCCCCGGTTTTGGCTCTCCCTGATGATTTCTCGGTTTTTGCAGCGTTCTCATAGCATCCAGTCGGCCTAAGTCCTTCAACCGATTATATATCAGAGTCCACACGCAGTCCTTTGCGTCGTCTATTTCGCACTTTCCGTTATTGGTGCCCCCCGCAGGGCCCATTCACAAGCCCCTTGTGGCAAGAGGTGACAGGACAAATCCCACCGGTTTCACCGAGGACACATGTCCCGCATTGGATGCATATCTCATCAAACTGACCTATGCCAGTTTCCTTCCCGATGAACAGAGTATCAAGGGCAGGGACAACCATCTTTTTCAACTGCCTTGCAACAGTTTGAACACCGAAAGCACAGGTCATAATCAGAAGGACATTGGCCTGGACGATTTGCTGGCCGTATTCCTTCAGGGCCTCTCCTGTCAAGTTGTCACAGGCAACAGGTAACACCACATGGCCTGTCACCAACTTTCCCTTACCTGACAGTCTTTCCTTCATGGCTTCGACTTCCGGCTCGCCACCGGTATGTGTGAGAGTCACACAAGTACCACAGCCTACGATAAAAACCCTTCCCAGTCCGTCAAGAAGCTGCAGAATCTCCTCTTCTGTTTTCTGTCGTGTAATCGACCTGATCATACTCCTGTCCTCTCCTTTTCCAGATCGCATCTCAGGCATCTCATGGCCTCTCGGTGCGCCTGTTCCTCAAGAAAGCCTTTCTCAACTTCTCGGAAATCTTTCACTCTTTCCCCGGGTTTTTCCGTCTCGATTTGAATTCTTGGCTTTTCTTCAGTTGTTTCTTCTTCCAGTGCCAGAGCCGCATCCTCTATCATAGATGTTTTCTCGTCTACGATCACTATACGTCCTGTCTCACCTTGAAGATAATTAGCAATGGCAATGGCTGCTCTCCTCCCCAACGCTATGGCATTTATCACAACACTCGGACCTGTAGTAAAATCACCTCCGGCGAAGACGCCCGGAACATTTGTAGCCAAGCGGTTTTCATCTACCTCCAGGCTCCCCCAGAGGGCTCTCTCAAGCTGGCTATCTTCTGATAAGAAAGAGATATCAGGTGCCTGTCCGACCGAAATAATCACGGTTCCTGCATCGACCACCAGCTTACTTTCCTCGTCAACACTGATACGGGAGTGACCGTCTTCGTCGACAACGGTCATACTACGCATAAACTCCATACCGGTGACCTTACCTTCCCGATGCAGAATCCGCCTCGGTGTCCATGAAGGATTGATAACAACGCCTTCCTCAATAGCCTCCTCAATATCCTTTTCCCAGGCAGGCATCTCTTCTCTTGTTCTCCGATAGTATATCTGCACATCAGTGGTACCAACCCGCAAGGCAGTCCTCGCTACATCAAAAGCCACATTGCCTCCCCCTATGACTATTACCTTGCCTTTCAGTCCTATCTTTCTCCCCATTCTGATGTCTCTCAGGAATTGAAGACCATAGTAGACTCCCTCAAGATTCTCTTCTTCACCGGCGATCCCGATGCGTAAACTGGCCTGTGCACCCGCGGCGATGAATACAGCCTTGTACCCCTCTTCCATCAGGTCATTGACGGTATGTCTCGTGTCAATAGGGGAGTTGTAATGAATCTCCACCCCGCAGCTTTCTATATACTCTACTTCTTCTTCAATGATCCTCCGTGGAAGGCGAAACTCGGGAATAGCGATTCCAAGCATACCTCCGGCAAGCGATTGAGCTTCGAAAACGGTAACCGCATAGCCCATTTTTCCGAGGAAATAAGCACACGTTAAACCAGCGGGACCTGCACCTACCACAGCCACCTTCTCCTCTCTCGTCACGGGAAAAGGTTCTTTTGCCCGCCCCACATTATCGAAGTACCAGTCTGACGCAAAACGTTTGAGCGATCTGATGGCCACAGCATCGTCCAATTCCCCTCTACGGCACTTTAGCTCACAAGGATGGATACAGATACGACCGCACACGGCAGGAAAAGGATTCCTCTCCCGGATAATTTCCACGGCCTTCTCGTAGTTACCACGTGCTATAGCTGCCACATAGTTTGGCACATCAATCCCGGCAGGACATGCGTGCTGGCAGGCTGATATGACCATAGAATCACAGACGGCTCCGGCGCATCGGTGCTCCAGGATATGGTCCTCATATTCTTTCAAGAAATAATTCAGGGTGGAGAGAGCAGGTTTAGGACACGTTTGGCCCAGTCCACAAAGGGATGACTCTGTGATTGTTTCACCCAGTTCCTGCATGGTTTTGAGGTCCTCGAGGCGGCCCTCGCCCTTCGTAATTCGGGTTAATATTTCTAGGAACTGGGTGGTTCCAATACGACACGGCGCACACTTCCCACAGGACTCTGTTTGGGTAAAGCTCAGAAAGAATCGGGCAATCTCTACCATACAGTTGTTTTCGTCCATAACCACCATTCCACCCGATCCCATGATGGCACCTATTCGCTGCAGGGTGTCGTAGTCGATGGGTAGGTTCAAATACTGGGCAGGCACGCATCCGCCTGATGGTCCTCCCATCTGGACTGCTTTAAATTTCCTCCCCTTGAGGATGCCACCCCCAATATCGAAAACCACCTCTCTCATGGTCACACCGATAGGGACCTCGACGAGACCAGTGTTATTTACCTTACCAACCAGGGAGAAGATCTTTGTCCCTTTACTCTTCTCAGTACCTAGCTGAGTATACCATTCCACTCCATGTTTGATAATTAAGGGAATATTAGCCCACGTTTCTACGTTATTGATATTGCTGGGTTTCGCGTCTAACCCCGCCTGGGCAGGAAAGGGTGGTCGAGCTCTTGGCATTCCTCTCTTTCCCTCAATAGAAGCCATGAGGGCGGTTTCCTCGCCACAGACAAAGGCTCCTGAACCCTTCTTCAAGGAGATATCAAGATTGAAACCCATTCCCAAGATGTTTTTCCCCAAGAGGCCTAACTCTCTCATCTGTTCGACAGCAATGGTGAGGTGTTCCACCGCAATAGGGTATTCCTCCCTCACGTAGATATAGCCGTATTCTGCTCCGATGGCGTACGCTCCGATGAGCATCCCTTCGAGGACAGCATGGGGGTCTCCTTCCAAAACTGAGCGGTCCATAAATGCCCCGGGATCTCCTTCATCTGCGTTGCAGATGATGTATTTGGGTCGTCCCTCCGCCTCACGGGCGAATTTCCACTTTAGGCCCGTAGGAAATCCAGCACCACCTCTGCCCCGGAGTTTTGCAGCTGTGACCTTATCGATCACCTCTTCTGGTGTCATACTGGAAAGAGCCTGAGCAATAGCTTCATATCCTCCAGCGGCGATGTAGTCCTCTATATTGGTGGGATCAATCTGCCCACAATTGGCCAGTACTCGCCTCACTTGTTTGCCGAAAAAGGGGACATCTTTCTCGCGGGTGATCTTCCTTTTCGTTTCAGGATCTGTATAGAGAAGCCTATCGACGGGTCTACCATGGACAAGGGTTTCTGAAACGATCTCCGGGACATCATTCGGCTCTACTTTGTTATAGAAGATATTGTGGGGGTCAACGGCCATGACCGGCCCGTTTTCACAAAAGCCGCGGCAACCCGTTTTCTTTATCTCGATCTTATCTTTTAAATTACGGTCCCCAAGTTCTTGATTGAAGGCATCAGTGATCGTGAGAGACCCACCAGCCCGGCATCCCGTGCTACAGCATACCTTCACAATCTGCCTGCTGGGGTCTCGTCTACTGAGAATCTCTTGGCGCAGCAACTCCAGATCTGAAGGGGATTCAACTCTCTTCATCGTCGGCATCCTCTGATTCTTTTCGTCTGTCTCTACCGTACTCCATCAGTATATGAGTAACCTTTGGAGGGGAAAGTTTACCAAAATAAGCTCTGTTAACCATCATCGTCGGGGCAAGAGCACATGCGCCAAGGCAAGCCGTCGTTTCAAGGGTAAACTGATAGTCAGAAGTGGTCTCCCCCTCATCTACCCCCAGTTCGTTTCGTATCAATCGGATGATGCCTCGACCACCTTTAACGTGGCAGGCAGTCCCGCGACATACCCTGAGTACACATTTGCCCTTAGGTTTGAGAGAAAATCCAGCGTAAAAAGAGATAACGCCCTGCACCTGACTCGGAAAGAGTTTCAATGCTTGCGCTATAAGTTCAATGGATCCCGGTGGGATGTAACCAAACGTTTCTTGAATATCCTGTAAGAGTGGAATGAGCCCCCATTTATCGTCCCGGTGTTCCTCAATAATGGAATGGAGTTTACCCCAGTCAATCTCTTCTTGATTCATTCCTCGTCTCCCTCTCTTATGATTTCACGATACCGCGGGCCTTTTGCCTCTATGGCTTCTCTATTCTGGCCTGACATGTTTTCAAACCACATGAATCAGGTTTACCAAGTTCCGTCAACTCGAAAAGGTTCATTGCATCGTTGGCATGAAAGGCCACCGGAACAAAAATCACCCCTGCCGGCACCCCGTCTTCGACCCGGATTTCTCTTTCTATCAACCCATACCGGGAAAGAATTCTGACAGTATCTCCGTCACGCACACCCACCCTGGACGCGTCCTCAAGAGATATCTCGACCTCTCCCTTTAAACCAAATTCCTGAATACGCCCCGAGCGGCTTGTCCGAGACCCACTTCCTAAATGAAAACGGGAAGAGCCTAAGATGGCTGTCACTGGATAGTCATCGTCAGGTACTCGATCCTCAGTCGAAACTACAGCGGAAAAGGAAATCAAGCCTTCTTTTCCGTCGCTCGGTACGCTACTCTTTTCAATCCTTTTCTGAACCCTGGACGCGTAGCCCGATCTACCGGGTTCTGCATACATGGGGACGAGACGTACTATTTCGTCCCTTACCCTTTCTGGAGAACCGTACTGCTTAGAATATCCCATCTTTGCAGCTAAAAGCGCAAGAATCTCCCAGTCGGGCCTGGCATTCCCCGGTGGTGATACAACAGGGCTGAACGGTTGGATTCTCCCCTCCATATTGGTGAACGAACCTCCTTTTTCAGAGAAAGCAGCCCCTGGAAGAACCACATGTGCCACCTCGGTAGTTTCCCCTGAGAGGATATCCTGTACTACAATGAAGTCGAGTTGTTTCAGAGCCTCGCGAACTCGATCAGGCTGCGGCAGACTGCGAAGAGGGTTTTCCCCCATGATGTATAAGGCCTTGAGATTGCCTTTTTCAGCTTCCTCGATCATCCGCACCATATTGAGGCCCTCATCGGGTGAAATATTCACTTCCCATGCCTTTTCCCACCGTCTACGGGCCGAATCATCGTTGAGAGCTTGGCGGCCCGGAAGTGCATATGGCACTGCTCCCATGTCCTGTGCTCCGACGTGGTTATTTTCTCTCGCAAGAATATACAAACCCGCTCCTTCACGCTCTAGGTTTCCGGTCATCAACAAGAGGTTGAGGATAGCCTCTAGAGACTGAAATCCGTATCGCTGCTGCAGTATTCCATGCCCAACTACAAAAGCGACCTTTTTCCCCCGCAGCACCTCGACGGTCTCCTCCAGACTACTCACATCGATGCCTGTCACAGAGCTGACCCTTTCGGGATTGACGGACAAAAGCCCCCTGCGATAGAGATCGAATCCCTCCGTGAATTGGACTATAAATTCAGGGTCATATGCCCTCTTTTGGAAGAGCAATGCGGCAAGCCCGTTGATCAATTCAAGGTCGGTGCCAGGAAAAACAGGGAGCCAGACGGATGAGAAGTTTACCAGTTCTGTTCGTCTGGGATCAGCTACTATCAGAGGAATACCTTTCTTTGCAGCCCTTTTGAGATAATAGCTTACCACGGGAGTCGATTGATTTGGGTCAGCGCCGAGTACAAAGATAACTTCGTTTTGTTCGAGACGAGCAAGGGGTTGAAGGTACAACCGACCATCGGTTTTTTGATCGATGAGATTCCAGAGAGACTGACCTGATATGTATCCACCGTTATCGATATTATTTGTTTCTAGAAGAACTCGAGCTATCTTTTGAAAAAGGTAGTTTTCCTCATTCGTGCACTTAGAAGATCCGAGCAAGGCGATGTTTTGCGGGCCGTATTCTCTTTTTATCTCAAGAAGTCGGCGACCAACAACTTCCAGTGCCTCATCCCATGGAGCGGGGGTCAGATCACCATTCTTCCGAATCATCGGACTCTGCAGCCGTTCGCTGACATTGAGAAAGTCGTGTGCAAAGTGACCCCTGACGCAGAGGGTGGGGCCATTAACAGTGTCGTGCAGGTGTGATGGATTAACCTCCACAATCTGTTCGTCTGTTACACCCATAGTGAGAGAACATCCCACACCACAGAATCCGCAAATGGAAAGAGATTCCCTTTGAGGAGTCCCCACGTATACTGCGTTGCTTGGGGCCAGTGCCCCAGTCGGGCACAGTGACACACAAGTCCCGCAGAACGTACAGGTTGAATGTTCTAGACCTACGTCGTGCACCGTAGCCGGACGGGACTTAAAACCCCTGAGGTTATAGTCTATTGCCCCCACAACCACCAGCTCGTGGTCTGCACGAATGCACTTTCCGCACAGGATGCATTTGGAAAGATCTCTGACAATAAAAGGATTTGCCTGTTCCAGTTTCTTGTAATTGGGCATGGGGTACAAATCTGGCTCCCCGATACCCAGTTGCGCTGCGATCTGGCGCAACTGACAGCGGTTCCCTTTACTGCAAAATATGCAGGATTCTGGATGCTCTGCTATCATCAGCCGAACGATATTTCGCCTGTGTTTCTTTACGCGGGGTGAGTCTGTGCGGATGGCCATCCCTTCGGCAACCGGCGTAACACATGATGCCATGACTCGGCCTGTCTTTTCATCCTCCACCAAACAGAGACGACACGCACCGAAGGGCTGAAGATCATGATCATAACAAAGAGTGGGGATCTTTATCCCATGTTCTTCGCAAACCTCTAGGATACTTCTCCCCGATAGACAACTAATATTTTTCCCGTTAATGGAAAGAGTGATATTTTCCACAATCCTGACTCCTCACTATGTCAATTTAGCCGCATCCAGATAGTGTCTCAGTTTTTCCTCCCCCCCTATAGTGATAATATGAATCCCCTGGCAGAGGTCCTTGAGGCCTGTCAC
>JBDRGH010000106.1:0-3196 GCA_043818015.1 Pseudomonadota bacterium | reverse complement strand
CAAAAGATCCGCCAATGCGTTTTCATCTTGAGCGCTGAGGATATTGCCGATGAACTTATCGGTCTTGCCCTGTTCTAGCAGCGAATGCATGTCATAACTCCGCAATGCGACAGCCCTTTGTACAATTTGTGACCAATAGAGAGCTTTGGAGGACTCTTGGGCGCCCTGGGCTTTGGTTATCCAACCTTCGGCTCCCGCAATAAGGTCGCCCGTCCCACGAGGATACGGGGTGTCTTTTAATTCAAGACGAACCTCCGAAGCACGCAGGTCAGAAGGGAACAAATGATCTAACAGTCTCTCCGCATCAACACTCAAGGCTTCGAGGTCCGCCTCCTCTAGTGCCGACACCTGATTCAACGCCTTAAGAGCAGCGACCAGGTCGCTTTCAGCCATTGTCTTAACAGAAAGGCGAGCATCCTCAGTTGCGGCATTAACTTGGTCAAAGACCTGCATGTATCGTGTTTCGTAAGTCTCTCGAATCCGATTCAGAGGTTCAACCAGATCGGTTACAAGTTTTGCCGGATCA
This sequence comes from Pseudomonadota bacterium, assembly GCA_043818015.1. Taxonomy (GTDB): domain Bacteria; phylum Desulfobacterota; class UBA8473; order UBA8473; family UBA8473; genus JBDRGH01. The sequence goes on along the minus strand of JBDRGH010000106.1, from coordinate 2,670 downwards.
GCCAACAATAGGCTCATCTGTCCCATGCTTTTTCGGAGACGCTTAAGGTGGGATTTGAGTTCTTCCTTAATGGTTTTCTCTTCCACTTTGAGTTTGGAATACTGGGCGGCTGAACGGATTTCCCGTCTTTTTTTCACGAATTCTTTCGCGTTCTCGATCTCCTTTTTCCGCGAGGCCAGATCGTCGCGATCTTCGACCCGATATTGCATGTCTGCATAGGCACGATAGACAAAATTCCGGTCCATTGCATCCAGGACATGGATGGCCTGGTTGGCGGGGTCGATTTCCTCTTCAACAAAAGCATGCCAAGCCTTAACACGATCAGCTATGGGATTATCTTGGTCGATAGCCGTGAAAACCTCTCCCAACCCCTCTTCCAGGTCAGTAATATCTTCGCGCCAACCCTGTATGGTCGCTATAGTACGCCGGAGAGTTTCCTGAATCTCGGCATCCTTAGTCGCCTGCTCGATTTTTGGATCATCGACAATTACAGCAGCAAAAGGACGCAACACGTCCCAACCTTCCGGTGCCTCCATAAGCGAAATGTTGCCAGCCCCCATGGCCTGGAGTGTGACTTTCCTAAAGTCAATTCCTTCGATGGTCGAGTAGTCGATGAAGCCGCCCTCAACGTGACGCGAATCTATCGAGATTCGAATTCTGCCTTCTCGGACCATACAGAGCTGGAACATGTCGATCAAACGACGTGAGAGACCATAGTTTTTCCCTCCTGGGCCACCGATGCCCATGAAGTTCTTATACACAGACTCCACGGGAACAGGCATGCTCGTGTCTTTCACCTTGGATTTTATCCAATCGAAAATCTCTGTAACGTATGAGGAATTCGAAGTGTCGAGTTTGCGCTCAGCGTCTCGCTTCGCGATGCCAAGGTATACGGCATAGTTTCGTGCGGCACTGACGTTTTTGTCGACCTTGGCGGTCTTGGAAATTTCTCCAGACCTTACAAGGCCGTTGATGACCTTGATCGCTTCCTCATCGGTAAAGGTGGCGGGAGCACTAGAAAGATCAAGGTCGCTACTGGCGTAAGTGGCATCAAGGACGGTATCCACTGCCGGCTCTAGAATCGATCCTAAATCACCTCCCATCGTGAGGGTTAGTTTCTTATGGTCTGTAGCGCATAACCGCCCTCTCCCATAGCGGTCTGGGACGATCTTTGTGAATTTACCAATGTCGGCCTTAATATGTGACTGGACCTGGTCGATGACAGTGCGTGCATCTTGTGTATCCTGATCCTTATAGTCCTTGACAAGGCTGATGTAGGCTGCAAGGTCCAACAAGAGCTCCTTTTCAGAGGCACTCGCCTCATCAGGCGACCAGAACAGAACCCGGGAGTCCTTTTGGATTGCGGTTAGGTGGTCCATTTTCTTATCATCACAGGGACGATCGCTGATATACACGGAGAAATCCTCGTCCGTGGATGAAGTATCTAGGCCGAGCGCGGTGGATCGGTGCGAAGCCAGATCGACCAGGTCTCGTACATATACAGAACCTAGTGCCTCCCGTTTTCGCCAATTTATACTGACCTGCTCTCTTCCATCGGATGCCGTCCGCCAGAGAACGGAACGGTGACCATTGAAAAGATCCCTGACACCGTAAGGTCCTTTTATTTCCCAACCGTTCAGCTTGAGCAAGAACTCCCATGCCTGTTGTTGCTTGACACGGTTTTGTTCGGCCTCTGTCCTTGCCTTTCTGAAAAGGTCGTTCCAATCGACCCCTGTTCTTATGGGTGAGAAGACAAAGCCCTGATCTGTCCTGCTTACCTGCGGAAGCTGGAGTTCGATCTTATCCAGCAGAACCTCATAGTGGGCGAAGTTGTCCGTCTTGTCTTTCTCTTGCCCATCCTCATGGTCCCGCCATTCCATGACACAATTCATGATTTCTTCAGACGGCAAACCATCCGGCGACATCCGGGCAACGTGGTATAGAAATAGGGTCTTAAGTATCTTCTCACACCGTGGCAACCATCGCTTAATCTCGCCCTTTGTCACCATTCCTAACTGACGTTTAGCTGCCTCGTAAGCGCGCCATTCGGCTCCCCATTTTGTCTTGATGGACGTGATACCCTGCGTGGTGCCGGAGGGGTCTTCTTCATATTTCACGACATCGTCAAAGAGCGCCCATAGGGTAATAAGTTCCCGAGATTTGCTTTTACGGCCAGTTTTTAAAGCCTGGAGCATGAAGTATAGCGCACTTCTTACGGTCGTCAGTCCGTAACTGACGGCTCGGACAACATCTATGCTCGGTGGATAAAACGGGAAGAAGCGAACGAATTCATCCTTGCCGACAGACTCCAGCCAGGTGAAGGCTTTTTTATAGTCTTCGTAGTATGCAGCCGAAGCGTCTTCATCAATGATTGTCCTGACACGTGACAGGGCGATGTCATAGTAAGACCGATCATCATTGAGCAATGGGATGAGCTTGAGGCGTTCGTTGGCGATGATATTTTTAACCCCCGCTCTCGACTCGATGGCCTGCTGCGCCGCGCAGACAGTCCAGACAGGTAGGTTGTAATTCTGGACGAGCCGGTTTGAGAGCACAACAAGAGTTTTTTCATCTTCCCCCCGCTGGGTCTCGTTGCGGTTTTGCATAAAAAGGGAGACTTCGTCGAGGATTAGCAGCAATCCTTCATACCCGTCTTCAAGAAGCGTTTCA
>JBDRGH010000105.1:0-2435 GCA_043818015.1 Pseudomonadota bacterium | reverse complement strand
TTTTCATATATTTTTTCAAACATAGGGGCCTTGAACTTCGTTGATGCCAATGCCCCAGGTGGAACAAATTCGATGCTGATGCTGATATTATTAGTCTTCAGGAGACCCTCTTCCATTTCATTTCTTAGATTCTCCAGCTCTTCTTTTCCTGTAGTCTTTCCATGCTCTACTTTAATCTTTAGAGGAGGAGTCACGTTTGGCGGACGCTCTGTTAATATAATTCTAAAAGCCCCTGTTACCCTCGGAACAAAGACATTAACAGCGTTCTTTATATCCAACGGAAAGGTTAGAACATCACCCACTCTGAGTATATCCTCAACCCTGCCCAATAGCTTCGTCCTGTAGCCGGGTCCGGGATAATCACAATCACATGGTTTAGTAAAAACCTGAACGATATCTCCAAGGGCATATTTAACGAACGGGATGCCCTCTCGATCCAGGGATGTAACCGCTGGCTCTCCAACTGCCCCATCTCGGATCTCAACAGGTTCCTTCGTTACGGGGTCAACCAGGTCCTCGCAACAGATACTGAGTTCTGGGGCAACCTCATGCAAGCCACAAAATTCTTCCCGACCGCAGAAACCAGAATACCCTTCACCGTTAGGAGATAGCCAATCAACCCATCCTCCCCCGAAGGCAGTTTCAATCCTCTTTCTTACCGCTGGCAAACCTAGCCCCGGCTCTCCCGTAAGAAGCAATTTTTTAAACCCCAGATCTTTTATATCCCTCCCGGTTATCTCTCTACATTTCTCTATCATGGTATCCGCAAATGATGGACTTGCCGCTAGTGCATTGGTCTTGGTCCATATGGCGAATTGAAAGATCTTTTCCAACGGCGATTCCATACCGATATCTACCGAAAGGACACCAATGTGCGTGAATATATTTACGCAAAGACCACCACTGCTGGCATAAGATCCTGTTAAGGGAAAGCATATGAGAATCCTATCGCCCGGTCTAAAACCATTTAACCAGAGCATTCTTGCATTCCCTTCGTTCCATCTATCCACATCATTCTTGGTATATGAGTGGCTAAAAGTTGGAATACCTGTTGTTCCCCCTGTGGTTTTCGCCACGACAATTTCCTCTGGAGGAACGCATAGATTGTATCCATATGTATGCCCCATAGTGTCCCTGGTTTCCGCCTGTCCTCGTCTCTCATCCTCTTTTGTCATTAAAACTGGAACCTTTCTGAACTCTTCCCATGTTTTTAGGTCTCCTGGATTGAGTCCAATATTGTCAAACTTCTCCTTATAAAACAAGGAATTGGTATAGCAGTGCTTCAATTGTTTTTTCAGCTTTTCGAACCTGATGGCCTCCATCTCGTCTCTCGACAATGTCTCTGCTTGTTCGTTCCAGACCCTTTTTGCCATATCTAATCCCCCCTCTGTATCGTTTGTCGTTTCAGTTGCAGTTCGGAAATCCTTGAATGGCAATAACCCCGAATTACCTCAGGCCTCCTTAAAGTTTGCCTCTTTGCCATTTTAGCAATTTTCTTTAAGGTAGAGTAGTATTAGTTTACTAGGTGGGCATTAAAAATCAATACTAAATTATTGGGGTTGAAATACGGGGATAAATTACCAATTATTGAAGAGACAAGAGGTGAGATCTAAGGTTTGCTTTTCTATTGTTTATGCCAATTTTCGACCTTATATGTTTCCGGTGAAACTCAATCGTTCGTGTGGACAAATTCATTAATTCTCCTATTTGTTTCGTGGTTCTGCCTTCTTTTACAAGATTTGCAACTTGAATCTCTGTGGGAGTAAGGCCCAAATATTTCGAGGACAATTTCTGAGAAAATGACGAAGTGATGTTATTCAAATTTGACTCAAGGATATGTGTGTAAGTCAATTGATCAGCATTCAATCGGCTTTTCTTCAATTTTTCAAGATAGGGAACAACAAGTTCTTTCACATTGATCAATATCTTTTCCTCAATTTCCGTTTTGTCTTCATCTCTTCTTTTCAGCAGGACTTTTAAAGCGGTATTTACCTCTTCAAGACTCTTAGTTTTTATCTGTAAATCTGCCTCTCTTTCTCTCAGGGCCTGTTCCGCTTTCTTATTTTCGCTAATGTCTGATAATGTAGCCATCATACATATCGGTTTACCCGCCTCATTCTTAACCACGCTCGATGAAAGCTGGACGTCAAACAATGAACCATCTTTTCTCTTTCCTACCAGTTCGCCTATCCAGCTACCCCTTGAAAGTACAGCTTCCAGTCCTTCCAAAGGTTCTTCTTCTGTTCCCCATAGTTCTCCATTAAATTTCCCGAGAACCTCTTTCTCATCATTATATCCCCACATTATGAGAAAAGAGTCGTTTAACAACGGAATAAACCCCTCCACGGTAGAGAAGAAGATAGCATTGATTGATGGTGCTATAGCGGGATCCATTTTACGCCGCGCAACGTATATAAATTTTGGATCGGGAAAAA
>JBDRGH010000104.1:0-6258 GCA_043818015.1 Pseudomonadota bacterium | reverse complement strand
GGGGGTCATCATTCCCGCTCAGAATGTGAGGAATCTCATGTTGCGAGAGGACATTGTGGAGGCAGTGCGTGGGGGGGAGTTTACCATCTATGAAGTAAGAACCATAGATGAGGGGATTGAAATCCTAACAGGGGTAACCGCGGGAGAGAAACGGTCAAATGGGACTTATCCTAAAGGTACGGTGAATTACCTGGTAGACAAGCGTCTCGGAGAATTGGCTGAAGGATTAAAGGGGTTCTATGCCCCTGCGGAGGCCACTGAGAAGAAATAGTGAGTTCACCAAATCGATACACGGGATGGGGGGCTCCGGCATAAAACCTTTCGTACTAGCACAATGGAAAAGAAAAGAGTCTTGACAAACGAGCGGAAATCTTTAAAATTAGAGAATTGAAATTTTTCCAACCACTAGCTTCTCCTACCGTGTCTGGAGAGGCAATTGGTGTTAATCGATGCAAAGATAGAAAAACCTGACACAAAAAGGAAGATATTGACAATGATCGAGGTAGAAAATCTTACTAAATACTATGGAAGCATTCCAGCTATCGAAGATCTCACCTTCACTGTGGAGAAAGGTGAAATTCTTGGATTTTTGGGGCCTAATGGAGCTGGCAAAACCACTACTATGAGAATCTTAAGTTGCTTTATGCCGGCTACCAGAGGAACGGCAAAGGTAGCTGGTTACGACGTATTCGAAGATTCCCTAGAGGTTAGAAGAAGGATAGGATATCAGCCTGAAAGCGTCCCCCTTTACAGGGATATGTCGGTTCGGGCATATCTCAACTTTGTGGCGGAGGTAAGGGGTATTGATAGGAGAGCAAGGGGGACGAAAGTAGAAAAAGCAATGGATGAATGTGGAATAACGGAGGTATCGGGTAAGCTTATAGGAAAGCTCTCGAAAGGCTACCGACAAAGGGTCGGAATATCCCAGGCCCTTGTCCATGACCCTGAGGTTCTCATCTTGGACGAGCCGACCATTGGCTTGGACCCCAGGCAGATCCATGAGATGAGGGAATTGATAAAGAATCTTGCAGGCGAGAGAACCATTATACTAAGCACCCACATTCTTCCAGAGGTGAGTATGACCTGTCAACGGGTTATCATTATTAATGAGGGGCGGTTGGTTGCTATGGATACCCCCGAGAACTTGACGACAAAACTCCAGAAAGCCAGAAGGATTATTGTGGAGATAGGCGGTCCTCCAGATGATGTGATAAAGGAATTAAAAGAGGTAGCTGGGGTGACAAGTATTGAAAAGAAAGATGCCAAATCTGAGAATACTTTTGTGTACGCAGTTGATTCGACAATTGATAGGGATATTCGAGGGGAACTTTTCACCACCATTTCAAAGAACGGGTGGATATTAAGTGAGATGCGAGAAATAGATATGAGTTTGGAAGACATATTCTTAAAATTGGTTACGGAAGAAGGGGGATAGGAGATGGTCAATTTTTTCGCTATTTTGAAAAAGGAATTGAGATCCTATTTTACGTCCCCGATAGCGTATATGGTAATAACGGTCTTTTCCGTAATTTCAGGGTATTTCTTCTATAGCCTCTTTGCCCTCTTCGGAGTGATGAGTGTTCAATCAATGAACAACCCGTACATGCAGTCCGCTTTGAATATTACCGAGGAAGTAGTCGGGCCAGTATTTTCCACCGTGAGTATCTTAACCCTATTCATGACACCTTTCTTGACCATGAGACTCTTCACCGAAGAGAAGAAGTCTGGCACCATCGAGTTACTCATGACATATCCCATCAGGGATATAGAGATCATAATGGGGAAATTTGGGGCATGTTTCATTACATTTCTGGCGATGTTAGTTCCTACCATTTTTTATCAGGTAATCCTCTTCATCTTGGGCAACCCTGAACTAGGCCCTGTCTTATCCGGTTATATAGGAATTATCCTACTAGGGGCTTCGTTTATCTCCCTTGGCATATTGATTTCGACGACCACCGAGAACCAAATTATAGCTGCGGTGGTGACATTTGGGGCACTGTTGCTCTTCTGGATAATACAGTGGGGGGCTAGTTTTACGGGACCAGTGTTTGCAAAGGTACTTATCCAACTCTCGATAATCGAACACTACCAGGAATTCGCCAGAGGGGTCATAGATACCAATGACGTAATGTTCTATGCCCTCTTTTCCTTCTTCTTCCTGTTTTTGACTATGAGGTCGTTGGAATCTAAGAAATGGAGAGGTTAAGAATGAGGATTAGAAGTATCTTCTCAAAGAGATCCACCAGGTATGGCACTCACATGCTCGTAATGGTCTTGATAGTCTTAGGAATACTCGTACTTATTGGGGCAATATCGGTACGACACCACTGGAGGCTTGACCTGACCAAGACGAAGAGACACAGTCTATCCGACGAGACAAGAAAGGTGCTTGACTCCGTCAAAAAAGAGGTAAATATAATTGCATTTTACCGCCAAGATTCTGGTAGTGAGGGAGAATTCGAAAATCTCCTTAAACTGTATAGCTACAGAAATCCCAAAGTAAGTTATAGGTTCATAGATCCCGATAGGAACCCTACACTGGCGAGGAAATATGAAATCGCTGATTACGGTACTGTTGTATTTGAGAGTGGTAAAAATGAAACCAGAGTCTCTTGGGCTAGAGAAGAAGGTCTGACCAATGCCATACTCAAAGTCATTAGGGAAAAGAAAAAGGCGGTCTATTTTCTCAAAGGACATGGAGAAAACGACACCTCCAAGTTTACTAAGGAGGGATATAGTCAGGCTAAGAAGGCCTTAGAAGGGCAAAATTACGAAGTAAAGGAACTGGTTCTTCTGAGGGCTCAAGGTATTCCAGAGGATGCCTCTGTCCTCATCATAAGTGGTCCCAAAAAGGAACTCCTCGAGAGCGAGATGGCGCTTTTGAAAGGACATATAAATACGGGAGGTAATCTCCTCTTTTTAATCGATCCATTCCAGGTACCAAAGCTTACAGCCTTTCTTGAGGAATATAATGTGAGGCTCCGGAACGATATTATAATAGACAAGATGAGTCAACTATTCGGGGGAGATTATCTGATGCCCGTAGTTACTCAGTATGAACCTCACAGGATTACTAGCAACTTCAACATAACTTCCTTTTTCCCGTTTGCCCGTTCTATAGATGTGCCGAAGAAGGGGAAGGGGAATATTACCGCGGAGCCCTTGGCCAAGACCAACGAGGGAAGTTGGGGAGAGACTGATAGAAAAATGCTAGATCAAGGCAAGGCAGCCTTTGATGAAGACCGAGATGCTCAAGGTCCCCTGGTCATTGCCGCTGTGATAACCATGGAGGTAGAGAAGAAAAAAGGCAGGAAGACAGAAAAAGGGAAATCCAGGATTGTAGTTTTCGGAGATTCTGATTTTGCCAATAACAGTTATCTCAATGTCCTCGGTAATAAAGACCTTTTTTTGAATACTGTAAACTGGTTGGCTGAAGAGGAAGATTTGATATCAATACGGCCTAAGGATACCGACTATAAGCCCGTCATCCTCTCAAAAACCATGGGGAAGGTCATCTTTCTTGTACCCGTGGTCATCATACCGATTATGATTTTAGTGGCGGGAATAGCGATGTTAAGCCTGAAGAGGTTGAAGAGGTGAACCTAAGAAAGCTGAGTATCCTAGCGATCATATTCATACTCCTCGGCGCGTACTTTTACTTTTATGAGGTAAGGGCAGGCAGAGAAAAGAAGGAGGCAGAGGAAAAGGCCAAGAAGGTAATCGCCTTCAAACCAGAGGATGTAGAGGAACTTAGGCTAACGGTAGAAGGTAAAACTACACTATTTCGCAAAGAAAAAGATGAGTGGCTTATAAAGGAACCTTTCCATGCAAAGGGAGACAGTGACTCGATAGGAATGGCGTTGGCCAGCCTAGAAAGGGCGGCGATTGAACGAACTGTTGATGACAAAGCCTCTAGTCTTACGGACTACGGATTGGACAAGCCTTCGATGGAAATCACCGTGAAAGAGAAGGATAACCCCCCGTTGGAGACTATCCTTCTCGGCGGGAAGAACCCTACAGAATACTATGTTTACGTGAAGAGAGAGAACTCTCCAGCTGTAATGCTGACCCATTCTGGGTTGAAAGATCAGTTAAACAAGGAAATTTACTATTATAGAGATAAGACGATACTTCCCCTCAACGTAGATGCTATAAAGGGACTTTATCTCAAATACCAGGCTAAGGGGGTGGATCTGAGGCTGGATGATAAAAAGGATTGGCAAATCATCAAACCCATTAAGGCAAAGGCTGACGGAGGAGTCATTAGAAGACTTTTATATAGCATAAAGAATTCTAAAGTCAAAGAGTTTGTGGAGGAAAACCCTGGAGATCTGCAGAAATACGGTCTGGGTTCACCGGAGATGGAGGTCACTTTTCTCACAGATAAAAGGCCACCCCTAAAATCACTTCTCATAGGAGATAGAGTGAAAGCCGATGGCGACTTCTATGCAAAGTGGAATGATGCTGAAAACGTCTTCTTGCTTCCGGGCAGCTCCCTTAGGGATTACCCCAGGACTCTATTCAATCTTAGGGATAAGAAAGTGCTGGATTTTGAAAAGGACAAGATCCTTAGGGTTGAGCTCAAATATCCCCATGAACAGATAGTAATCGAGAATGAGGGGGGAGACCGGTGGAAGATAACAAAGCCCGTAAGTGTAAAAGCCGATGAATTTGAGGTGAGTGATCTGCTCTGGGCACTATTGGATATGGAGGCGAAGGGGTTTGTCACAGACGAGGCTGTTGATCTTCAGGTCTACAACCTCCAGAAACCAGCCGTAGAAGTCAATCTCTGGCAGAAAGGTGAGGGGAAACCATTGAGGCTTGCCATAAGCCAAAAAGGGGATGAAAAGAAAAACCTCTATGCGAAGACAAGTACAAAAGAGACTATCTATCAATTGGATCCTAGTGTCCTTAAGGATCTTACCAAAACACCCTTTAGCCTCCGGGATAAATCCCTTCTTATATTTAAGAATGAGGAGGTGGGAAAGGTCCAGTTGACATATCCTGACAAAACCTTTATCTTAAAACTGGGGCCCGGGGATTGGAAGGCCATAGAACCCGAGAAAGCTATACTCAACAAGGTTGAAGTTATCTCTTTTCTCTGGGATATCAGGCTTCTTAAATTTAAAGAGATCGTCTCTGAGCGAATGAAAGAAAGCCCATCAGTCTATGGTTTCGATAAGTCGGAGGCCGAGATTGCCCTTTGGAACAATAAAGACAACAAAATAGGCTCCATCATCATAGGGAAAAAGATGCCCGATAAAGATCTTCTATATGCTAAGGTCGACTTTGCTCCAACTGTATATGGAATTGACACCGAATTCTTGGAAAAACTACCTTATAGTATCAACGACTTCAAATAGAGTGACCTTTTGGTTGCTAATCGGCGAACCGTAAATAGGCTATCCTCCCAGAAGAAATATTCTAAATGTTTTACAACCACTTAGCTGTAGAAACGTATTCTAGCACAACGGTGGGGATTCTATGAAAACACATGGAAAGGAGGGACTAATAGATGCTTCAGATGTTTCGAGATTTCACTAAAGTCGATTTAACGCTTGTTACAGCCACGCTCTGTTTTGTAGTATTCCTATGGGTGTTGGGCATCTGGAAAATAATAGAGAGCATCTTTTAGATTCACAAAACCACATTAGAAAAGAACTGAGGGGGAAAATTCGTGTTAGATTATACTAAATGGGAACTTTTTTATTCAATAGGCCTGACCTGTGTAGCTGTGGTAGTCTTGCTACTGGGTGCCTGGAAACTTCTTCAAATAATGTTTTAAACACAGATTTCGAGAGAAAGGAGTTAAAGTCCAAAAAGGATGGCTAGAATAACGGTTGAAGACTGCTTGCAAAAAGAAGAAAATCGTTTTGCTCTTGTACATCTGGCGGCAAAGCGGGTGAGACAACTATTGAAGGGTTCAAAATCCTTGGTAAACGCACCAGACAACAAAGAAATTGTGGTGGCGCTGCGGGAAATCGCTGCTGGGCAAGTTGTCTCAAAGGACAAAACTGCTTGCACCAATAATACTTCGGATGAAATCGTGAAAGAAGGATAGGAGACCAAATGCACGTTTGTTTAGGGGTTCCATAAGAAAGAGTAACAGAACTATAGGCGTTCAAGGGGGTATGTTCGTCTTCTCTAGAGTTCAAGACCATATTTTATCAAGAAGGTAGCATCAAAAGTCTTCTGGAAGAGGGGTGTAGAGATGCTGACAATTATACCTATTATGAGCATTACCAGCATTAATTC
>JBDRGH010000103.1:0-2151 GCA_043818015.1 Pseudomonadota bacterium | reverse complement strand
AATCTGGTTGGGTATAATATTTTCTGGCTTTTCTATCTCCCGCTCTCTATTCATGCCCCTCATTGGCAAGCTCTCTGATAAGAAAGGCAGAAAGCTGTTCATTTGTATCGGACTATTTGGATATGCCTTGATTTCAATAGCCTATATCCATGCGGATAAGGCGTATGAGCTAGCCATCATTCGTTTTTTGCAGGGCTTCTTTGCAGCCATGATTATTCCCCTAGCCATGGCATATATAGGAGAGATATCGCCGGTGAAAAAGGAAGGTACCTATATGGGGATGTTCAACGTCTCTCTATTTGCCGGGTTCGGTGTCGGCCCATTCATGGGTGGAGCCCTAAAGGATCATTTCGGCATGGGTACAGCCTTCTACGCTATGGGAGGTCTCAGCCTCATAGCCTTTGCAATGATCTTGGTGTTTCTTCCAGAACTCGATTTGTATAAGAAAGGGTGGGGAAACCCAAGGGCATCTTACAAGCTGATGCTCGGTAACAATATAGTCAGAGGAATAACGGCATTCAGACTGGTCGATTCGATGGGAAGGGGAATGGTGGCGACCTTCTTGCCGATCTTCGCCCACCAATACTTAGGATTGACTGGTTCCGAGATAGGGCTCTTGATCTCTTCAAATATCTTACTCACCTCGCTCATGCAAGCACCTTTTGGGAAACTAGCGGATAAGGTCAGTCGTTGGAAGCTGGTAGTTATTGGAGGATCAATAGTTTCTCTGGCGATATCATTGACACCCTACGCGTCTGATTTTACAGAGCTTCTGGTTATAAACATGGCAATGGGGTTCGCCAGTGCACTCTCTCTTCCAGCGACAACTGCTTTAGCGGTGGAAGAAGGAAGGCATCTAGGTATGGGTTCAATCATGGGAATCTTCAATATGGCGATGAGCGTAGGATTGGGTAGTGGTCCGCTTCTCGGTGGGCTAATCATGGATTGTCTGGGTGTGCGTTTCATTTTCCTCTTTGGAGGAATTATAGGATTCGTAGCCATTGGCCTTTTCGTTTCGTTCGTGAAGGGTCAAAAACGTATACCGTGAGTTGTCCGGGGACTGATGAATTTTTTCCGACAGCCTCGAAAGGTGACTGACGAAAGGTCAGGTGAATTTAGTGAGGAATCTATCATGAGATCTTATCAAGAGTTCCACAGTATACTGGATCGTATCGATCGGAGAGGATATAAGGCATACAAGGACATACAGGGGGAGTACGATTTTTCGGACTTTACTCTCTTTATAGACCACGTCCAGGGCGATCCCTTTGCGTCTCCCTCCAGGGTCAGGGCTAGCGTCCCGCAAAGGATAGCCGGGTTTCCGGATGTTTTACTGAGCTCCAAGATAAGGAGGATTGCCCTAGGAGATTACCTCACAAGGCAGTTCCAAAGAGCTATAAGGAATTCCGTTAAGGGTAGCCGGGGGATAGGCAATAGCGGGATTATAGGTATCGACACACCTGGACAAGAGGTGTTAGAAAGGACGTCAGTCTTGGTAACAGAGGATTCTGTCGAGGCACGGTTTGTGATGGGGTTGCCCGCCTCAGGAAGAACGGTTCTAGCCCGCCAGGCTTATGAGATGTTCTTTCATGAAGTTCCAAAGGTAGTAAAGCGTTCTCTCGAATTCCGAAGTCTCAACTCAAAGGAATTGGTACATCATGCAGAAGTAGTAGAGGACCAGGCGTTCCTCAGAGGAAAACTGGAGGAGTTCGGGTTAATTTCATTCATAGCCAATGGTTCTATCCTCCCCCGCATGAGTGGGGTAGACGATCGTCCACTATCGGCCTCTTTGGACCCTTCTAACCATGTCGTTCCATTTCAGTCTCCTCCACCCCTTGAGGTGGAGTTTACTACCCCTAATAAAGGAAGAATAAAAGGGATGGGTATCCCAAAGGGCGTTACGCTTATAGTGGGAGGAGGGTTTCATGGTAAATCCACCCTCCTGAATGCCATAGAAAGGAGTGTATATTGCCATATCCCAGGAGATGGAAGGGAATATGCAGTTACCCATCCAAGAGCCGTGAAGATAAGGGCCGAAGACGGGAGGCGGATCGAAAAGGTCGACATAAACCCTTTTATACAGAATCTCCCTTTCGGGAAAGATACCACCAGGTTTTCTACTGATAACGCCAGTGGAAGTACATCTCAGGC
>JBDRGH010000102.1:0-9441 GCA_043818015.1 Pseudomonadota bacterium | reverse complement strand
TCGGCCCGCGTGATATCCTCAAAATGGCATCGTGGGATGATACCCAGGTCCAGCGCAGCGGAAACGATCGAGAGGTACTCTCGCAACACGACCCTTCTGTTCTTCTTCAGCTTAAGAAAGATGTGGTAATCCGAAACAGAGCTGAGAATGCCTGTCTCCTTTAGCCCCATCTCCTTGACCAGTTTAAAATCTTCTTTCGAAGCACGAATCCATCCTGTGATCTCTGGGTGACGATAATTTCTCTCCAGACATTTCTGAACAGCTTCCTTATCTTTTTCACTATAGAGGAAGAATTCGGACTGCCGGATCACCCCATTGGCGCCACCCAGTTTATGGAGCATATCGAAGAGATCAACAATCTGCTCCACGGAATAAGGAGGCCTGGCCTGCTGCCCATCCCTAAAAGTGGTATCAGTGATAAATACCTCCTCGGGGGGGTCGATAAAGACGAATCGGTTGTCGAATTCCACCCGGCACACCTCCTCATACGGGAAAATATGCCGATAAAGGTTCGGCTCCTGAATATCTAAAAGGGGGAATTGTCCTGTGACGGACTTGCTTTGAAATGTCCTCTTCTTTCGGGTGATGGTCATATCTTCTCCTCGCCTAAGAAATTATACATAACGACATAATAAATTGCGCATGTGGTGTCATTCCCGCCCCGTATCAAGTACGGGGTAGACTCCAGCGGGAATCCAGACTCCGTCCCTGCGAAAGCAGGGAACCATTACAAAGGAACTGGGTTCCTGTTTACACAGGAAACCCTGGATTCCGGGTCAAGCCCGGAATGACAATTAAAGAGGATAAAATTTTTAGATGCGCAAATATTTATGACGCTCAATATAGTGAGTCGGTGAGATTATTAGAAGAGAAGGGATTTAGAAAATTTTTCAGGGATAGGACATTCTATTCTAAAGTCACCTTCCATACAATTTGACAATTAAAGCCATACCACCTTAATTTCTTTCTCCACCACCTTAAATTCAGGATCTCCTGTGTAAAGCTCAGCTCTTTTTAGGCGTGCCAGGGCGACAGCAAAACAGTCAGCGTACGCCATCCGTTTTGTGGCTTTGATGCGCGCTGCTTCGCGGGTAAGTTCTTTATCGGCTTCAACGAGCGTGATCGGCAAAGTCTGTATGAGTTGCTCGATCTCCTGGGCCTTTTGGTCTCCAAACCGCCTTGCCGCTTGATAGTAAACTTCTCCCCAGTTGACAATGCACATTAAAAGAGGTTTGGAGAACTCGACGGCTTTCTCAAAGAGCTCAATCATCTTTTCAAATCCGTGTTCTTGCTCGAGATAACATAAGAGTGCCCAGCTATCGAGAACCTTTGCGACGGCCAACTTTCTCCTCCTCTCGCTTAAGATCTTCTGCTCTGGTTTCTTCTAATGCCTTGACAAGTCCTCCTCCCTTGAGTATGCCGCTCATCTTTTGAAAGTATTCCCTGTTCAATGGCCGAAGAATAATCTCTCCCTTTCGCTCTTCGATATAGAGCTTGGTTCCCTTTTTGATTCCCAAGCGATGCCTGAGCTTGGCCGGAATCACTACCTGTCCTTTAATAGTCACTGATGTTTCCATGTATCCTCCTTATATAACTTTTTTTGAATGTATATCATTTTTAATAAGGTAAGTCAATAATTATTTGGTAATACATTTTATTAATGAATTGACAGTTTACTTATGCTTTTGTTATTAATCGCCACATGACCAGGATAGGGACTGTTCCAGATTTACGGAATCGGGACTGTCCCCGAAATTTACTTGAGGTTATGACATGTTCGAGACACTGGCCAACCTATTCGATCAAACAGCTCTCCGATTGGGGGAAAAGGAAGCCATCCTTTTTGTAAAAAAGGGAAGATTGGAAAGCCGTATCACCTACTCGTCCCTTAAGGAGATTTCGGACCGCGTGACAAATGGTCTGATGGAAATGGGTCTTAAGAAGGGAGATAGGGTCATCCTCTTTATGCCCAAAAGTATCGAGCAGGTGGTCATCCACATCGGCATCCAGAAAGTGGGCGCGATCTCTGTAATGCTCAACCCTGGATTTAAGAGAGATGAGATAGCCTACTTTTTGAGAGATACGGATGCAAAGATGGCTATTGTCGGAAAAAAGGAAGAAACCTTTATCCGATCGGTCGATGAGAAGAGGCCTCTCCTTTCTGTTGACACAGAATCCCCTTTTACCAGAGGGAAATTATTTCCATCGTCCTCCCCTCAATTTCTTCAAGGGAAGGGAAATTCCGACGACCCTGCCGTGCTCATCTATACTTCTGGAACGACAGACCAACCTAAGGGAGCGATTCTTACTCAACGGAATCTGATCCAAGATGCAAAGAACATCATCCAAATCTGGGAGATGACGGAAACAGATGTCCTCTGCCATGCCCTTCCACTGTTTCATGTCCATGGCCTGTGCTTTGCGCTCCATACCTCTTTGATCGCTGGTTCGAAAATTGTGATGGTGGATGAGTTCTCCTCTGAGAATGTTATCGATATTCTCTCCAACCCAACAGGAGAACTAGCCTGTACCCTATTTATGGGTGTTCCTACGATGTATGTGAAGATGATTGAGAAGATGGAAGGGAAAAGGCAGGACTTTCACCACATTCGACTGTTGACCTCTGGCTCTGCTCCATTGCTTCCAAAAGATTTTGAAAAGATCAAAGAGGTTTTTGGAACAGAGCCTGTTGAAAGGGAGGGAATGTCCGAGACAGGCATGAATTTTTCAAATCCCCTCCGGGGAATAAAGAAAGCAGGGTCCATCGGCCTCCCTCTTCCCAATGTGAAAGTGAGAATTGTAAACCCCGAAACCTTCCAGGATTTAAAAACGGGCGAAGTGGGAGAGATTTGGTTAAAAGGGCCCAATGTCACCCCTGGTTATTGGGGAAAACCCCAAGAGACAGAGGCCGCTTTTGTAAATGGATGGTTTCGTACAGGTGATCTCGGCAAGAAGGACGAGGATGGATATTACTACATTACAGATCGTTTGAAACATATCATCATCTCCGGAGGGGAGAATATCTCGCCCAAAGAGATTGAATCTGTCCTCGATCGGCATCAAACAATATTGGAATCCTGTGTCTTAGGAGTCCCTGACGCGAAGTGGGGTGAGAAGGTGGTAGCAGCCATCGTATTAAAACAAGGGGCCACTCTCACGGTAAAAGAGATTGAAGCTTATTGTAAGAGTCTTCTTCTGGACTGGAAATGCCCTAAAGAGGTCTTCTTTTTGAAAGAACTTCCCCGAAACAGAATGGGAAAGGTTATGAAAGAGGAAGTGACAAAACGCTTCCTCGATTCGTTACATCTCACATGATGGCTTGCACAAACATATGTCTGTTATGAAAGGGGCCATGAACAGGATTGAACAGATGAAGACCCTCAGCGAGGTGGCCTTGGGTCGTATTCCTCCGGATATCGTCATCACCAATGGTACGCTCTTCAATGCCTTTACCAGAGAGTTTATCAGCGGAATGTCGATCTGGATCAAAGATGGCATGATCGCTTATGTTGGGCCTGATCATGATTTCGCAAAAGAAGAGAAGACCCTTGTGATCGACGCAGACGGAATGGTGCTTCTGCCCGGTCTTATTGAAGGGCATACGCACACTATCAGCAACAGGTCAGGGATTGAGGAATTCATTAAGCATGTGATCCCAAGTGGGGTTACCACAGTAATCACAGAGACCATAGAGTTTGCGATAATAGTAGGAAAAGATGGAATAGAATATTTTGTAAAAGGACTTGAAGGACAACCGATCAGATTCTATTACACTGTACCCCCTCTGTGCGGTCTCACCCCATCTGAGGAGATAAATGCCCCTACCAATGAAGAACTCCTGCCTCTACTGAAGGATACAAAATGTGTCGGCATAGGCGAAATTTACTGGGGCAACATATTTTTAGGAGGAAGACAAGGGGAAAGGGTGAGGGAACTCGCTTCCTTTGCTCTCGATCTTGGTAAAAGAGTCGAGGGACATGGCGCAGGTGCAAATGGAGAAAAACTTCAGGCCTACACCTGTTTTGGCATCTCTTCCGATCATGAGCCCATTACAGAAAATGAGGTACTGGAAAGACTGAGACTTGGGTACTGGGTGATGATCAGAGAAGGATCTATAAGAAAGGAATTGCCAGGAGTGAAAGGGATCTTCGATAAGAAGATCGATTTTAGAAGATTGATTCTTGTAACAGATGGTGTAGATCCTGAAGGTTTCCTTGAGGAAGGTTATCTCGATGCGGCCTTGAAAAGAGCGTTGAAGCTTGGAGTTCCACCCGATTTAGCTTATCAGATGGTGACCATCAATGTGGCAGAACATTTCCGCCTTGATCATCTCATAGGTTCTCTTTCTCCTGGGAAGATGGCAGATATTCTGATCATCCCCTCACCGGAGGAATTCTCACCTCGGTTGGTGATATGCAATGGAAAGATCATCTTCAAAGACGGTAAGCCCCTGGTGAGCCCCCAAAAGATCTTCTTTCCAGATTATATGTTTAATACCGTGAAAGTCGAAGAGTACACCTTTCCCTCGCTTCCGACCAAGGGGAAGGTGAGGGTGATGGAGCTTGTGACCAGGCTTGTAACTAAGGAGAGGATTATCGATCTTGAAAACCCCAAGGAATCTCGGTACGAGTCGATTCCGACAAGGGATGTCATCATGGCCTTTGCCTTGGATCGATTGGGAAGCGGAAAGGCTTTCATGGGACTTCTCAAGGGATTTGGTCTTCAAAGGGGAGCCTATGGATCGACGATGTGCTGGGATACGGCCGATATGATCATCGTAGGGTGTGATACTCAATCGATGAAGACGGTCATTGGAAGACTAAAGGAGATCGGAGGCGGAGGCGTTTATGCCATCGAAGATGAGGTCGTTGCCGAATTCCCAGCCCCTCTCTGTGGGATTGTATCATTAAAACCGATGGAGAGAGTGAGAGAGGAAGTAAAGAAACTTGAAGATTCGCTGAGGGAGAACGGAGTGAAATGGGAGAAACCTGCCCTCACCATCGATACCCTTGGAACCCCCGCCATTCCGCAATTGAGAATTACCCACAATGGCTACGTCCGACTAAAAGACAGAGAGATCCGTTCTGTTGAAGTTTAAGAACAGAAAAACAGATTGAATTTTTATTGTATTTTTGGTAGATTAGATCATCCTCAATTTCCTCTTCCCCTCTCCCTTTTTGGGGAGAGGGCGGGAGTGAGGGTGGATGAGATTTCTGAAAGGGAAAATTAAGCAAAAGAATTCAACAATGGGTCCGGTTGATAAATTCCCCAAAAAGAGTATATATTTCTTTAGGAACTTATGCCAAATATGAGAGGTATGGAATGAACCGGGAGCAGAAATTCTTTAATGCCCTTCGCGATGTTTTTGTGGGGGCCAAGGTGGAGGGGGAGTCCGGATACATCAACCTGATGCGGATTAAGTCCCGGTATTACGAGAAAGGGGTATTTCCCAGGCTCCAGCAAGACATCAACGAAGCCCTCAAGCCGTTTCCCGGTTTCCGTGACGAACTTTTCGAGAAGCTCTATGATTTCTTCCATCGATACTTCAGCGAGAGTGGCTCGATCTACTTTCGCTACACACCGCTGCACCAGAACGTTTATGAGAAGGTGTATACCGACGACAAGGATGTGATGCTGTTCTGGAAGACCCACATGCTCTACTACGTAAAGACCGACCGCCTGTTCCACAGTCTTGACGTGGAAGTGGACGGTGCGAAATTTTACTTCGACGTCTCCACACTGGAGCACAAGAAGGCTAACGAAAAGCGCGATATCGTTTATTCCTTCAAGGAAAAGCGTAAGGAGGGCACGCTGGTATTCGGGGTGACTTACTCCGAAAAAGGCAAGAAGACGAAAGGGGATGAAATCCTAAAGACACTTCGCAAAGGTGGTAACAACATGAACGAAGATTTGCTGGAGCGGGCTTTCCGCGTCTTCGAGAAACAGAGCGAAGTGGATTACTTCATCAACAAGGATGCCAAGGCCTTTTTAGAGGAGCAATTCAACTTGTGGTTGTACCAGTACGTGTTCTCCGGGGTGAGCGAGTGGACCGAGGCCCGAATCAAGCAACTGCAAACTCTCAAAGACATTGTCTACAAGATCATTGCCTTCATCAGCCAGTTTGAGAACGAGTTGGTCAAGATCTGGAACAAGCCCAAGTTCGTGTTCAACTCCAACTACGTTATCACGCTTGACCGCATCGCTGGGAAAGACATTGGGCTGGTGGAAAAGCTCCTTGCCCACAAAAACTTCAAGGCACAAATTGAGGAATGGCAGCAATTGGGCATGCTCGACAAATCCTTCAAGGGGACTGCCGTGCTGGAAGGAAAGGGCAAGGGCAAACGCCTCGCAAAGCCTTATCAATATCTGCCCATTGACACCAAGCACTTCAAGGATCTTGAATTGGAAATCCTCGGCCTGTTCGACAACCTCGACCAGGAGCTGGACGGTTGGCTGATCAAAAGCGAAAATTACCAGGCACTGAATAAATACGATTCTCCCGAAGTTTCGAGAGCGGCTGGAGTGTGTTCACATTGATCCACCATACAACACGGAGACTAGTGGGTTTCTTTACAAGAATGCATACCAACATTCCAGTTGGCTGACGATGATGGAAAACAGGATCAGGGCGAGCTTGCCCCTGATTTCAAACCACGGGGCGTTTTTGTGTCACATTGATGAGAATGAATGTGAAAGGCTGCAGTTGCTATGCACAGAAATCGGCATACCCGATAGCGGCACGATTGTTTGGGATAAGAAGAATCCCATGTTGGGTCGTAGAGGAGTCGCAACTCAACATGAGTATATACTTTGGCGAAGCTGGAACGATTCGTCGATATACAGTCGCTCGAGGAATGTCCAGATAATTTTGTCGAAGGCTAGATCTTTCATTCAACAGGGCGGAGGTGTCACTGAACAAGTTAGGCGACAATTTACTGCCTGGATTAACAGTTGCGATGAGTTATCCGGTGGCGAAAAAGCCTATCGGTTTATTGATGATTCTGGATGTGTCTTTCAAAGCGTAGCGATGGGTGCGCCTGAGCCGCGCCAAGATCCCAAATTCCACATCCCCCTCATCCATCCCGTTACAAAGAAAGAATGCCCTGTGCCTGCGAATGGTTGGTCACGTTCACCGGAGACTTTGCGAGACCTTATGGAAAAGGACGAGATTCTCTTCGGAGAAGACGAAACAACTCAGCCAAGAAGAAAAGTTATTTTGACTCATAAATCAAAGCGACAATTGTCTTCGGTAATTAGTGACGCTAGCAGAGGTAAGAATGACGTTATTAAACTTGGGCTCGAGTTTCCCTATTGCCATCCAGTATCTCTATATGAAGAACTGTTAGGGGCGGCGACTTCTGCCAACGACATTGTGTTGGATTACTTTGCCGGGTCCGGTACTACCGCTCAGGCCGTCATAGATTTGAACCGCGAGGACAAAGGCAAACGCAGGTACATCCTCGTTGAGATGGCTGATTATGTAGGCACGGTTATGCTGCCACGTATCAAGAAGGTTATTTTCTCCGACAACTGGAAGGGTGGGAAGGTTCAGCATGAAGGGGAAGGCATCGGCCACTTCTGCAAATACTACGAGTTGGAGCAATACGAAGACACTTTGCGCCGGGCTAAATATGGTGATGCCGACCTGTTCGACGACCCGAATAGGGATCCGTACCACCAGTACGTGTTTCTGCGCGACTTGAAGATGCTGGAGGCGCTGGAGGTGGATACTAAGAAAAACAAAGTCAAGGTGGACCTGAGCAAGCTTTACAGCGGCATTGATATTGCCGAGACGCTGTCCAACCTTACAGGCAAATGGATCAAGCGCATCACTGCCGACTCTGTGGAGTTTGATGATGGCGAGGTGGTGGACACGAAGAATCTGGACTGGAAACGGATCAAATCCTTAATCTGGTGGTAAAGCTATGAAAACCGTTGAGCAAATCCGAGCGGCCATACGACAACATCAAGAGGTTTTGGTGGAGCGTTACGGTGTTAAAGTCGTCGGGCTCTTCGGCTCATACGCCCGGGGGGAGCACCGGAAACGAAGCGACCTTGATCTACTGGTCGACATTGTGCGTCCTATTAGCCTGTTGGAACTTATAGGGGCAGAACTCTACCTGAGCGAGGTGCTGGGGGTTAAGGTGGACCTGATCCCGAAGCGTGGCGTGCGGGAAGAACTGCGGGAAACCATCTTCAGGGAGGCGCTTTCCATATGAAGCGTAAAGTGGCATTGTACGTCCACGACATCCTTCAGAACATGCAGGATGCCGAGGAATTTATCCAAGGTCTGTCGTACGATCAGTTCGCCAAAGACAAGAAAACTTTCAATGCTGTGGTCCGGGCCATTGAAGTCATTGGCGAGGCTACCAAGAATGTTCCTGCCAGCGTTCGCAACAAATATACCTCTGTCCCCTGGAAGGAAATGGCAGGAATGCGCGACAAAGTAATTCATCTCTATTTCGGCGTGGACCGAGAGGCGGTCTGGCTGGTTGCCAAAGAACGTATTCCCGCTATAAAGCCGATCATCGAACAGGTCCTTCGAGACCTCGAAGAACAGGAGAAATGAGCCGGGTTTATTTGCAAGAGATGGTGGACGATATCCGGTTTGACGGCTTACCCGTTAACTGGAATGCATTTGACGTTGGATCGTTCTCTCGCAGCAAGGCGTTATGGGACTACCAGCGGAGGGCAGTAGAGAACGCCGTCAAGGCGCTGTGGAAGTATTACGAAGACTTTTGGGATTATCAAGCCAATGAAATTGTCGAGGCGAATCGCCAACGGAAGCAAAGGTTTTTTAAGTGGTATCAGGACAACGGCCTGGACGAAAAGTTGGATATTCCAATGGCGAGCAATCATAGGTTGGGGAATCTGTTGTCCGAGTATTACATGGTCGAGGGAGGGAAGATTTCCTATGACCAGTTCATCAATCGTGCCTGTTTCTGGATGGCCACGGGCAGTGGCAAGACGCTGGTGTTGGTGAAACTGATCGAAATCCTCTGGAGGCTGATTAAGCGCAGTGAAATCCCACCCCATGACATACTGATTTTGAGCTGCCGCAATGACCTCCTTGAGCAATTGAAAAAGCACATTCACGAGTTTAATGCGGCTCGCAGTGATCTGTTTATCCACTTGCGGGAATTGAGGGAATACGCCGACGCAAAACGGTACAATTCGTTTCTGTTCAAGGACCGCGAGGTGACGGTCTTCTATTACCGGTCCGACAACCTGAGCGATGAACAGAAAGAGCGGATCATTGACTTCCGAAATTATGACGACGGCGGGAAATGGTACGTACTTCTGGACGAGGCGCATAAGGGTGACAAGGAGGAATCCAAGCGCCAGCACATCTACTCGATCCTCTCGCGCAACGGGTTTCTGTTCAACTTCTCGGCTACATTCACCGATACACGCGATTTGACAACATCCGTTTCTAATTTC
>JBDRGH010000101.1:0-2820 GCA_043818015.1 Pseudomonadota bacterium | reverse complement strand
GCTTTGTGAAGTATTACTCGTATAGAGGACGAGGCCAGAAGGAGAGGACGAATTATTTATTCATTTTACTTGACTCTTCTTGAGGTATCCAAACCATTAATCCACAATACTTTATGCTGCGGCCATTTGTTCAGCTAGCTTCTTAACCTCATCTTTAACATATTCGAAATTACGGTAGACTTCTCCTCCAGAAGTATACTCGGTTCTCGGCCGGGCAGGCACCAAATCTCCCGGCCGCTCGCAACTGAATCCGACCCACCAGTAACCTTTTTCCCGATTGTCACCATCCCCCTGGCCTGAAGAGGTTAACCCTTTGTGAACCCTGATTGGAATATCCTTAAAATGCTTACCGAAATAGGGATGCCCCTCAGGCAAAGCCGCGTACCCGGAAAGATAGAGGAACTTATCTCTAAGAATTAAACACTTCAATCCGGCATGCTCAAACTCTTGCCGGTTGAGTTCATCCAGCCATTCCTGCCTCATTATGTTCCTCCCTAAGAAAATATTTTAACTTGAGAAAGAAGTCCTAGTTCCAGCCTTTCTCTGTACGCATTATAATTTCATCCTGAAGAGTGCGGTCAAGTTCAACCCAGAGAACACTATACCCTGCCACACGGACGACAAGATTGCGGTAATTTTCAGGATGATACTGGGCATCTATCAAGGTATCAGCACTGACAACATTAAATTGGATATGCTTTCCCCCAAGGTCAAAATATGTCTTTAACAGACTGATGAACTTCTGCAAGTCTTCTTTTGTCGAAAGGGCGAAAGGATGGAACTTCATATTGAAAATCGCACCTTGTAATGGGACCTGGTCAATTTTCCCAGCAGACATGATAGTGGCCGTTGGTCCCTTTGTATCCATACCCTGGCAGGGGGAAATCCCACCATCGGCTGTGGAAAGCCCCGTTTGCCGGCCGCTTGGCAGAGCACCTACTCTTTTTCCTAACTCGCCGTGTAAGAACAAAGTATGCGGAGCCATCCTCCACTTACTGCCGTATGCAGCGTCTTTTTCTTCGAATAAATCCACACACATTTGATACATATCCCGGGCAATGATATCAGCATAGTCATCATTATTGCCATACTTGGGTGCAGCTAATAATAGGCGCCTGATTTCTTCATATCCCTCAAAATTTGACGCAAGGGCATCCAGCAATTCTTTCTTGTTAACTTTACAATCCTCAAACACGCACTTCTTAATTGCGATAAGGGAATCGACTACATCCATCGTACCGATAGGCATCACGTAGGTATTCGCCTGTTGGTACAGACAGCCACCACCCATGCAATCGTCTCCCCGCTTTATACAGTCATCAAAAAAGGCGGACATGAATACAGGTGGGAGAATGGCCGCGCGATTTAATCGCGCTTCGTTCAGGTAACCTGCCAACCTCGTCATGAAATAATCAAGCTGTTTCCTGAATGCCAATCTTACTTCTTCCCAACTCTGCATATCTTCAAAGTCTCCAGTCTCGGGACCCCATTGTCCACAAGCACTAGGATCGAATCCGTTATACAGCGCGAGCTCGAATATTTTAGGCATGTTCAGAACCATCGGCATGACCATGGCGGTTTTATGAGGAATGGTGTGCACCACGCAACCGCTTATCTGATAGTCCCGGGCTTCTTCTAACGTTGCCCCATGTTTGAGCCAGAAGGGTATTGTAGCCTTGTCACCATACCATGCAGGAAAGCCCAATCCGATACGGCAAAGTTCAGCCGCTTTCATGGCAAATTCAGGATTGAGCTTATCATGCCACCTGATGGTAAGTGTGGGGTGAGGGGTCCTGGTTCTCATTGCCGCTTCAAGAAAATGGAAGGATAAATCGTTAGTTGCATCCTCGCCCTCAGGATTCACGCCTCCTAGTGTGATGTTGTGGAATTGCGAGTCTCCGTAGCCTATCTGATGACTATAGACCTGGTTGAATTCTCGAATTCCTGACTTGCATCGCAAACATTCTAGAAGCTCGATAGTTTCTTCGGGGGTAAGCGTTCCTTCGTCAATATCTCTCTTATAATAAGGGTAAAGATACTGGTCCATTCTACCTGGCGCTACGCCATTAGCTTCCTGGTCGATATGGGACAGAGCGTGGATAAACCACATCGTCTGGAGTGCTTCCCGGAAGTTGCGTGCGGGGTTTGCCGGGACCCAATCGCAGGTCTCCGCAATTCTTTCCAACTCCAGTCTTCGGGTCCCATCGGCAGTACTGGCCAGCTCCCTCGCCAGAGCGGCATATCTCTTCGCATAGCTGATTCCCGCTTTGAGTGCAATGGATAATGCTTTGAGGAAACATGCTTTCTTGCGGGAAGCGTCGTCGAGGATTGCCGTCGACTTTAATTCCTCTTCTACTTCAGCAAGGATTCCAGTAAATCCTTTCTTTATACCCTTCTCATAGTCAGGGGAATTCCATCCTTTACCCCCCCATGTGCAAATAAAGAACCCGTAGACCCAGGCTCCCTCGTCATCCATTTCCTGAATCCGCTTCCTCTCGTCTTCACCATAAAATGTGTCAAAATAGGTAAGGAAGCTATCCCTAGCATTTCTCCCTTTCCAGTAGTCGCAAATTTCCTTCATCTCGACCACTTCGGTTTCACCCAATCCGTAAGGTGGCCGGTCATTTTCCAGTTCGTTCACAACATAGTGAATATAAAAGTCACAGAACCACTCAGCGGACATCGGTCTAGCGGCATAATCCCCAACCAGAAGCTGGTCTTCGTCTATGAATATCGGGATTTCAGTAATAACCTTCTCGAAGGCTTTCGCTCTCCTGATGGGCATAGGCAAACCTTCGGTCTCCTTGTATGAGGACGTCA
>JBDRGH010000100.1:0-3099 GCA_043818015.1 Pseudomonadota bacterium | reverse complement strand
CGCAATAGGCGCTGTTAATGTGGATCTCGTTGCGAGGGTAAACAGGTTCCCTTCGGCAGACGAGGAAGTCACTATCGATGACTTAGAGATACTCCACGGTGGCTCTGCCGCTAATGTCGCAGTCGGTATCTCGAGGCTCGGACATTCTTCGGGATTTGTAGGGGTGGTTGGATCCGACCAATTTGGAGACATACTCATTGAGGAGTTAAAAAAAGAGAATGTAGACACATCTCATCTGATAAGAATGAGAGGCACGAGCGGGGTGGTGTTTGCGGCAGTAAACCCTCTTGGGGAAAGGATACTCTATGCGTCGAGAGGGGTTTCTTCAGGCTTTGATAGATCACTTATACCTGTTGACTATATAAGAGAAAGTAGGTTCTTACACCTGACGAGCGTGATCGGAGAAAAGGCAACGGATGCGCTGGAGTTCGCGTCTCGTATCGCTTACGATAGTAACGTAAAGGTGACTCTCGACCCAGGATCGATACTTGCTGAAAAGGGGGCCAATGCCCTCAGTGGGATACTGCGGAACTGCTATATAATAATGCCCAGTCAGGTCGAAGCAAATATGCTAACCGGACTGAAAGGAGAAAAGGCAGGTAAGAAGCTTTTAGAGTATGGACCGGAGGCAGTGATAATAACGCAGGGATCAAAAGGTTGTTTGCTGATAACCAAGGATTCAACAAAGAGCATTCCTGCTTTGAAGCGAAAGGTGGTGGACACGACTGGTGCTGGTGATTCATTTGCTGCAGGTCTCATAGGTGCTTTGTTAGAGAACAAGGGATTAGAGGAAGCTACAGGGTTTGCCACTCTGGTTGCGTCCATGTCAGTAACTAAGATGGGAGCTAGAACGACCCCCAGTAGGGAAGAGGTGAGGGGTTTTTGATGGAAAGAGCAGAGCCTATCCACGAAAAGATAAAGAGGTTGCCCACGAGTCCTGGCGTCTACCTTATGAAGAACAAGAGGGGGAATGTTGTTTATGTTGGCAAGGCGAAGAGCCTTCGGAACCGAGTGAAGTCCTACTTCGTTAAAACGGAAGATTCGAGATATTTGATCAGGTTTTTGTTATCTCAGGTAGAAGACGTAGACTACATAATCACTGACACGGAGAAAGAGGCGTTAATTCTTGAAAACAGTCTTATTAAGAAGCATAAGCCTCGATACAACGTAAACCTGAAGGATGATAAAACCTATTTCAGACTGAGACTCAGTATCCAGGATAAATTCCCAAGACTCTCTCTGGGAAGAAAGATAGCAAAGGATGGTGCTCGCTACTTTGGCCCTTATTCTTCGAGTTACGCGGTAAAGGATACGTTGAGGATGATATTCAAAACCTTCCGCATAAGGACCTGCAGTGACTCTAATTTCAAAAACAGGAGTCGCCCGTGCCTGAGATACCAGATAAAGCGTTGTCTTGCACCTTGCAGCGGACTTGTCAGCCACGAGAGTTACCGAAGGTACGTTAGAGAGGTAATTCTATTCTTGGAGGGTAGAAACCGTGAACTACTGAGGCTTTTGAGAAAGAGGATGAGAGACGAGTCAGATAGCTTGAATTTTGAAGAAGCTGCTAAAATCAGAGACCAGACAGCATCCATAGAGCAAACCATTGAGAAACAGAAAGTCGTTTCCAATTCAGTTTTGGATCAGGATGTCTTCGCCTTCTACAGGGAGGGAGGAATTATGGAACTTCAGGTTATGATCATGCGAGGAGGCACGGTGTTGGAGACTCGCACTTTCCCTCTGACTAATCTGGGGCTGCCGGATAGCGACGTTATGTCTTCATTCCTCAAACAGTACTATGGTGAAGACGGGTTTATACCTTCCGATATCATAATTCCCTTGGAGATAGAAGACAGAGCCTTGCTGGAAGAATGGTTTTCAGAAAAGAAAGGAAGGAAGGTCAAGATCCATATTCCCAAGAGAGGAGAAAAACTTGATCTCTTGAAGATGGTAATGGAAAATGCAAGAAACTCATTTATGGATAGGCAAAGTACACAAGGATCAGACCTCGAAGTGTTGCACGAGATTCAAGAAAGGCTCCATTTGAGAAAGCTTCCGAAAAGAGTTGAGTGCTTCGACATCTCCAACCTCTCAGGGAAATTGGCAGTTGGTTCGATGGTAACGTTTAGGGAGGGGAAACCCGATAAACAAAGTTATCGCCGCTTCAAGATCAAAACCGTTGATCAGGCAGATGATTATGGAATGCTCTATGAGGTCCTCAAAAGAAGATATAGTAGGGTATCCGGAGAGAACGATCTACCCGATCTCGTAATGGTAGACGGTGGTAAGGGGCAGTTGAATATCGCGAGGAGGGTGCTGAGCGAAGTGAATAGGGAGAAACTTGATGCGGTAAGTCTTGCTAAGGGGGAAGTCAGGGAAAAGATCTTTATTCCCCATCGACGAGACCCTGTACTACTGCAAAAGAACTCCAAAGCCCTCCTTCTTCTCCAACAGATAAGAGATGAAGCCCACCGTTTTGCCTTCAGTTACCATCAGAAACTCCGGAAAAAACAAAACCTCCGATCCGTACTGGAGGATATACCAGGGATAGGATTGGTACGGAAAAAGGCGTTACTTCGATCTTTTGGTAGCTTAAAAAGTATTAGAAGTGCTTCTTTAGAGGATTTATTGCAGGTTCCTGGGATGAACATCAAAGTTGCAAAAAATGTTTCCGATTTTCTGCAGAACCTCTGATAATCTTGAAGGAGCTACTTTCCCACCCGGAGTAGGTGCTGAAAAAGACTTCGATTTGCTGTGAAGGAGCCCTTATCAGTTCGTCCTGAAAAACTCCCTTTTCCGCTCCGAAGCACAGGTTTTTTGACCCATCTATGACTCACTTCAGGCATTTTCAGAAACTCCCCGCCTACGGCGGGTCAAATCCCGACGGTGTCGGGACTTATCTTCCGCTTCGTCAAGGTGGGTACCCCAAAAATCCTGTTCACCTGTCTGCGTGCCTGCCTGTGCCAGCACGGCAGACAGGCAACGCACAGGCAGATGTTCACTCCAAAGGAAATTTTTCATTTTTCAGGGTGCACTTATTAAGTTTCCAAAAAACCTTTTCCTCGTGAGTCAGTAATCACTTCAATAATTCCAGATACC
>JBDRGH010000099.1:0-2007 GCA_043818015.1 Pseudomonadota bacterium | reverse complement strand
CACCATTATCTGGAGGCGCTGGGACGGCGGGGACTACGCCTACGCCTGTGCCGTAGGGACGATGCTGATTGCTGTTCTCATTATCCTGACCTTCATTGGTAGAGTTTTAGTTCTCAAACGCGTCAAAACGTATTAAAGATAAATCCGCGGGAGCAGAAGGGTGTCGATACCTGAGTAAGTGAAAGATGCAGTAGCGCCAAAGCCTGAGAAGACAGCAATATAAGCCAACGTAAAAAGACTCAGAAGAAGAAGGGAGTAAGAAATGGAAAAAGAACGATTTCGCGAAAAAGAACCTGAACCCAGAGTACACGATTATTCTTGGAACGAAGATAAGACTCTCCACAGGGACGAAGTGAAGAAGCTCTTGGAAGCAGCACCGCGGGTCCGGCGTTACGATGACGTGCCCTGGGAGCAGATGCAAAATGCTTATCATAAAGTTTTCGTTGGTGCCTGTCTCCATGATCAATTCTTATGGCTAAGGCGAGCTCCCATCTTCACCGTTGGCTTGAGGCTTCAAATCCTTCAGCCAGGCAGACGCTCAGGAAAGCATGACCACTTCTCTGAAGCTCTTTTTTATATTCTGGAAGGTAAAGGCTATGATATACACGATGGAAAGCGCTATGACTGGGAGGCTGGTGACCTGATGTCTATCCCATCTCAGAGCGTCCACCAGCATTTCGCTCACCCCGATACTGGCGCCACTCTTCTCTTCACGGCCGCGGGAGGTCTCGCCAACTTTTTGGGCATCGGCGGAGGGACACAAATGGAACTTGCCCCCGACTTTAAGATGCCTGAAGGCGCCAAGCCATTGCGTGATCCCCAGGGTCAACTCACAGGATATCGCCGAAAAGATGGGGTAGAGATTCCTCTTGCTAATAGCGGTGTCCCCCAAAAAGACGCCATGGAAAAAAGACTAACGGCAGCCCCTCTCGAGAAAATCCAAACCACCTATGACGAATATATTCAGGCATACTGGGAGGAAAGTCACCTACGACAGACCTGTCTTCATGTGGTCAAAACAAAAGACCTTCCCTGGGAGGACACGAGGCAGGGTCGGATCAAGTATATAGCTCATCCTAAAATACCTACCGGCCTGCTTACCTATGATTGCTTTTTGCAGGAAATCCCTCCTGGGGGATGCTCCGGCAAACACCGCCACGTTGGGGAAGAGGTTCACTTTATTATTGAGGGTCAGGGATACGATATATTAGATGGTGTGAGGTGGGATTGGGGAAAAAATGATGCGGTTTGTATCCCTGTACTGACCACTCACCAGCAGTTCAATAGTGATCCCAAAAGATCCGTCCTTTTCCTTTCCCTTCAGACGAGGTTATATAATTTTATCGGTCATGGCGGGATAGAGCACTTTGAAGATGCGTCCTCATAATCTTTCTGCGCAAGGTGAGCAGTTACTATATTCTCCAAGAAGACCGATAAACAACGTTAAGAAAGGGATTAAGGAAATAAAGCCCTCCCTTTTACTACCTCTTGGACGGAAAAATTAACGACTTAATGGTGATAGGGAGGACTTCGGTTGTACCCAGAGGACGGCCAATGTCAATGTAGTCAAGATCACCCACTTCTATGCCATCTACTGCGACCACATCTTGCTGAAACTGCAGTTCTTCTTTAAGGATTCCGCCCAGTGCCTTGGCCACGTCGAGTTTCAAGACAAGGAACAAAGGAGGCTTACTGTTACCTGACTGTTTTAAAACCGCCGAGACCCCCTCGGCAACACGCCTTAGATATTGATAGTCGGGCTGACCATCTAGGGAGATGGAAAAAGCTAAGCCTTCGGTAAAACAGTCAAGATCCAACTTTTTTAAACCGTGCATAAAGGTATTTTTGACCATCTCAGCGGAATGCTCTTTGCGTATCAAGCAGCGAACAACTTTTAGCCCAAAGGCAGGAAGGCTGCTCGTGCTCGATATATAGCTCGTGTTTCCACTTACCTGCAGGCTATACTCACCGGCCCCGATTACCGTAGCCCGAATTCCCTCATCGGGT
>JBDRGH010000098.1:0-12239 GCA_043818015.1 Pseudomonadota bacterium | reverse complement strand
AGTTCTTTTAAGCTCATTAGACCATCAGAGGCGTTAGATGGATTGGAGAACAGTACCGGAGGCCAAGTGTTGAGGCTTGAATCCTCTGAACAGCCGATTCCGGTGAAGAAGCAGGGAAAGTATAACATCAATCGGTGGGCATTGACGGGACGTGACGATTTAGGAATTAATACCAAGTGCTATAAGATATATGATGCCTTTCGGAAAGCGAAGGAAAATAAGCCAGAGAAAGAAGATTGGAGAGAACTCTGTTTTCTGTGGTCAAGCGATTTCAGAACGCATATCACTGAGAAGAGGTGGACTTCATATTTGACGAGACTGGATAGGTTTTGTGAAAAATGGCAATGCGAGGAGGGGAATGGACTGGTTAAAGCCGGAGGTAAAGTGATTAAGCCACCGTACTCGGCTAAAACTTTTAAGGTCCAAGATGATACTCGACACTTAACGATAGAGACTGAGTCGGTACAATGTGTTTTGAATAAAATGAAAGGGCTCGTGATGAGCGCCCTTCGGTTTAAGAACATTTTCCCGGCGCCTTTAATAGGTACGTTGCCTCATGGATACTACGAAGACATCTCATTGGGTGCCGATTTTTACTCCGGACATACGATTATTGAAATGCCTGGTGAACATAAGATCACTGACTTACAAGTGTGTGAACCAGAAGTCACTTTAAGAGGTACGAGATTACTGTCTATTAGGACTGAGCTGGATACTGAAGGAGTAACGTTCAAAAAAGAGTATGACTTCGACCTTTTTGGGGATACTGTGGCGATCAAACTCGATATCGAGATTCCCAATCGCACCTTCGCTACGATCCATCCGCTCAACATTACGTTCATCCCGACATCATTTCAGCAAGGATCCCTGTTTTATGCTACACATAACGGCGGTCAAGTTCCGGAGCGGTTTGATATGGGCAGTTTTGAAATCAATCACGCCCAATCGCTTTCTATATTGGTTTCGGCTCAGCAAGGATTAGGGGCGACTGAGGGTCTTGTAATCATTGGAGATGAACAGAGACAATTGATGTTGTACCATGAACAAGGGAAGTCAGCTATGATACCTACTATTCATTTCTTACCGATGAATGGGGGGAAATATTTTTTGAGGCTTCAATATTCTGCTCAGGAAATGGATGAGACTTTTAGAGAAAGTGCTGAATCTGTCAGGATCCAGTGTGGATTACGGATAAGTCCGGCACGGTATCCATTATGATTTTGTAGTCGGAGATGGTCAATGGAAAACTCTGGGTTGGAGAAGATACGAATATTTAAGAGGCTGGCGTGGCAGAACGCTAAATCTGTACAACGCTATTCCAACGTCACAGAGAGACCATGCGTGGGCAAAAAACGGGAGAGAGACATTACCGGACGTTTTGCAAAAGGAATAATTTTGGATGCAGGTGCTGGGGCTGGAAGAATCAGTAGACACCTTAAAGCCCTGGCGTTCACAGTGTTTCCGTTAGACCTTTCCTTGGGGATGCTCGCTCATCAAAAAGATTGTTTACCTTGTACATGTGGGGATGCGGAGGATCTGCCGTTCATGGATAACACATTTGACACGGTTATCGCTGTCTGGTTGCTTCTCCACTTCCCTAACTGGAAGGACATACTGGGGGAGTTAATCAGGGTATTGAAAGCTGGAGGGACCCTCCTCTTCGACGTAAGCAGTAAGGAACATTTAGAATGGGCCAAGGGATATTCGCCATATGTAGATGAAAAATATTCCACCCCAGAAAGATTTGAAGCTTTTGTCTGCATTGAAGAGCTTGCTGAATTCTTAGAAGAGAAAGGAATGAGATTGGAAGAGGTCATTCCGTATGATTACTTGAATTCAAACGAACTCTTGCAAACGTTGGTGGACAAGTGGTCTACTGACCAGAAAGGATTGAAGAGCTTGCTCGTGCCATCTGAAGTAGTCGATTTTTGGTGCTGGATTGAAGAGGAGATACTCTCTCATCTGCCGCCTGGACTGGCCCATAAGAATTTTATAGTAGCTAGAAAATCTGAGAGGGATTCTCCATCTAATGAGGCTCGCGAGAAGGTGTTCACCTCTTTAGACGATGCGATCAAAAAGGCTTTGGAGGTTTTAGATGAAAAAAAGGGACTGCTTCTCTCACATCTCATCGGTTCGTTAGATGTAATGACTATCCTAAAATTTTACAGGAAAATAACAGAAGTCCTTTCCCCTGTTTTGGAGTTGGATGTCGTCAGTATCGTCAAAGGATTGAAGAAAGAAACATTGTCCGTGGAATCGATGAGAAAATTGGACAGGTTGATCAAACGTGAATTTGGATACTTTGCTGCGAGACTGGTCACTTCCTGGCATGAATATCCAGGTCAATGTGCAGGCTCTTTATATGGTGTTCCCATCGGTCCGATGGCTGAATATAGCCTTATCCACGATATGATAAAGAACTACCCCGAAAAAATCCTTTGGGATATGGAAGGTTAGAGATGAGCTATAAATTCTTCATAGATCAGCACCGTGTTACGACACCAGTTAAGGAATGGATTGAAGAGCACTACGGAATAGAATTTCTGTCGTTGGACGAAGCTGTGCGAATATACGACATTGGTTGTAATATCAATTCTCAGGACGTGATAGAGACTATATCCTTTTCAGAGCCATTTCTTTCGGGTTTTCCATCATGGTTTAGATCACAACACCATTTGTTTGAACACATTACAAAACAGTCTTTGCATGGGCAGTTACGTGTCTATGGATCTCAAATCAAAGCATTGGATATGTTCCTTCAGTCTGAACCTATAGCCCTTATCATGCTCTGGAATGATGTTACAGCTCTAACGAAGGCTCTTACCTTTCTCGGAAAGAAATATGGGATACCTACCCTTCACGTAAGCCACGGCGTGATAGGGGTTCTCCCTTCACTTGTTCATAAGAAGGTATGGGCAGACAAGATCGCGGTGTATGGGGATAGCATAAAGAGATTATACATAAGCTATGGTAATCCTGAAGAAAAGATTGTTGTTACAGGAAATCCCTACTGGGACAAATGGAGACCCAGTCCAGAGAATGAAGTCAATGCCATAAAAGATTCTATGGGATTGGATTCCCACAAGAAGCTGATTTTATATGCTCCTAATTGGTATCATAATTTTTTTTCGGTCACCGACCCTGAATCAGTCTTAACGAATGACTTAAAGGTTGTGCTTGAAGAACTTGAAAGACTCAACATTCCTGGTGAGATTGAACTCATGGTGAAAATTCATCCCGGGCATGAAGAGATGGCACCCTTTTATGAACAGGAGTTGAAAAAGGTATCTTTTTCCCACAGTATCTTTACCACTACCTCTCCCTTACCTCTTATCCAAGCCGCAGATCTAGTCATATGTTCCGGGAATATGGTTATTGAAGCCGCACTTATTGGGAAACCTGTTCTTCTGTTTTACTACGATAACTTATACTCAGCTACTAACATTCCATTCGATCTTGGTCGTTATACCACGGAGTCAGGCCCGTTTTTTCTCGTAGTGACCAGGGAAGATTTGTCAAATGCTTTGCGAAGGGTGCTCTGTGGGTGTACTGAGTTCCCCGCCGAGTTGGGGGAAGCCTTTGTTCGGGATATGAACGGTCCGTGCGACGGAAAGGCGACTGAGCGGGTTGCCAGATTAGCTATTGAAATGGCAGGAAAGAGAAAGCCCAAGGAATTTATCTCTCCGGTATCATACGAAAAACGTGATGCTGCCTACTATAGCCATGTCCGCCAAGACTTACCTTCCATGATTACCGGTGAACCTCGTAAGATCCTGGAGGTTGGCTGTGCAGAAGGGACCATGGGGGAATCAATAAAGCAGAGGTTTGATTGTGAGTACGTCGGCCTTGAACTCAATAGAGAGTGGGCCTTCAAAGCAGAAAAAAGGCTGGATCGTGTCATCGTTGCCGATGTTGAGAAGGTGGATCTCAAGGATTATGGTATCAGAGACAAGCACTTCGACTACATCATCTTTGGAGACATACTTGAACACCTATACGACCCGTGGAGTGTCCTCTATAGGTTCAAACAAATTTTAAAAGACGACGGTTATATCCTTGCCAGTATACCCAACGCCAGGAATTTCAAGATGATAGAGTTACTCACAGGTGGGCACTGGCCCTATCAGGATGAAGGGGTCCTGGACTCCACTCATTTGAGGTTCTTCACTTTGCACGGGATCAAAAATATGTTTACAAACTGTGGGTACGCGATAGAGGATATCATTTCAATACAAGGCAAGAATTTTGACCCTAATAAGATTGAAGACACCGCTAATTTAGACTCTCCTAACATGACGATAAAGAATGTTTCAAAGGAAGACGTAATAGAACTGAACACCTTCCAGTTTCTTATCAAGGCACGCCCCACCCCTTCTCTAGGAGAACCAGGCTCTACTGAATGCTCGATTGTCATACCTGTCTATAACAGGGTTGAATATACTAGACAATGTCTTGAAGCCCTTGTTGAGAACACCCCGGATGAGCTCTACGAGGTAATCATAGTGGATAACGGTTCTACAGACGGGACGAAGGAATTCTTTACATCTCTGGAGGGGGATTTAAAAATCATCAACAACGAGACCAATCTAGGTTTTGCCAAGGCTTGCAACCAGGGGGCAAAGGCAGCTTCCGGAAAGTACTTACTTTTTCTGAACAACGATGTAGAGGTAAGAGACGACTGGCTTGAACCGCTTATGAGAGTTCTCGATGGAGACGACTCAGTAGCGGCGGTAGGAAGTAAACTGCTGTGTCCAGATGGGACCATCCAACATGCAGGAGTATTGGTGATTGACGACCAGAAACTCCAGGACCCGTTGATGGCTCGGAACATTTATCATGGGAAATCGGCTGACTTTGTCGAGGCTAATGAGATGCGCACCTATCAGGCCGTGAGTGCTGCCGCTTTACTGGTACGAAAATCCGCGTTTGAGCAAGTTGGAGGGTTCGACGAAGGATATTGGAACGGATACGAGGATATTGACCTGTGCTTCAAATTGCAGGAGAAGGGTTGGAAGGTTGTCTACCAGCCAGAGAGTACAATGATTCATTATGAATCGAAGAGCGGCCCTGAGCGGTTTGCCAAGATCAGTGAGAATGAGACTCTCCTGCATGAGCGATGGCTTGGGAAGATTCAACCGGATGTAATCGTAAAAGAGGATGGTTCAATTCAGAAAACCGGCGCAGGACGTATTCACGCCTACTCTATGCCCGAGATTTCCCCTTCGATGGCATCATCCGTATCATCCGGTCTCCCGCAGATAATCGTCTCGATTGTTATCCTCACGTACAACCAACTTGAATACACCGAGAAGTGCATCGAAAGCATTTTGAGATATACCAAAGAGCCGTATGAATTGATTTTTGTGGACAATGGATCAACGGATGGGACAGTGGAGTATCTAAAAACAGTTCAGAGTTCAGAGTTCAGAGTTCAGAGTATCAGAATAATCGAAAATACGAGCAATCGTGGATTTGCCGCGGGTAACAATCAGGGGATTGGGGCGGCACGTGGAGATTATATACTGTTGCTTAACAATGATATTATTGTGACGGACGGCTGGCTTCAAGAAATGATTAGAGGTGCAGAGAGTGACCCCAAAATAGGAATCGTCGGACCGATGTCGAACTATGTGAGCGGGCCACAATTGGATAGGGAGGCAAAGTATTCAAATATAGAGGAGATGCAAGCGTATGCGAGAAACTTTGCCCATAAGAATAAGGGAAGATGGCTTGAGTTTGATCGGATGGTGGGCTTCTGCATGCTGATAAAGAGAGAGGTGCTTGACAAAATTGGATTGCTCGATGAAAGGTTCGGTTCTGGTAATTTTGAGGATGATGATCTTTGCCTGAGAGCAGAGCGCGCCGGGTATAAAATGATGATTTGCGGGAATGTCTTTGTCCATCATTTTGGTAGTAGAAGCTTTGTGGGAAATAACATCGACTATACCGCGCAGCTCGAGAAGAATAAGGAGGTATTTTTGGAAAAGTGGAAGGTTGAACCTGGAGAAAGAGTCGACCCGTACTCTTGTAATGAAGAAGGAGAAAAATTATTCAATGAAGGGAGGATTGAGGAGGCTAAAGAGAGGTTTAAGCGTGCTCTTCAGATGGATAATAACTATTCCCGAACTCTCAATAATTTAGGCGTTATTCTTTGGGAGGAAGGTGATAAAGAGGGGGCTTTTGAGCATTTCCAAAGAGCCAATGCCCTGACCGTAGGCGACGGAGTAAGTTTAGGCAATCTTATCGAGAGTGGCTATGAACTTAATAGGTACGATTTGGTTGAAGAATCACTGAGGAACTTGATCGCCAATGACATAGATAATCCAGATGTTCTGTACATGTTAGCCGATTGCTGTCTACGTCAAGGGAAGGAAGAAGAGACAAAGAGGATGTTGGAACGGCTTTTGAAAGTAAATCCTGATTTTTGTCAAGCCAAGGAGTTGCTTGATACTCTAAATTAGACATGTAGAACAAGGATCGGAAGGTAATGAGAGACGATTTTCACAAAAACCTTCATACCCTAAGAGAGAGATATCCAGTTCTGGCTCACCGATTCGCTGATTTGGCTCCTAAGTTCACTTGGGAGATCTACCCTACTTCGGATGGTCTAAGAACGGCCAAGAAGATTTTGGGAGAAGGTCAATTCCGTTATATTCACAGTCGGGTAAGCCCGAAGAAGGAAGCAGAGAAGTGGACGGGATTGCTAGGAAGCGCTGCGGAAACAGTTGTAGTATCGGGATTTGGTCTCGGGTACCATCTATTGGGACTACATGGCAGTTATCCGCGGAGCTCCTTGGTGATTATTGAGGTGGACTTAGAGCTTTTCCAGCTTGCTTTGAAACTGGCGAATCTTACGCCAATCCTTCGGGATCCGAAGGTACATTTACTGATTGGCGAGGATATTCCGGTAATCGAAGAGTTTCTCAAAAGCCTGTCCCCAACTTCGATAACATACAGAGAGTTTCTTCCGTCGACCGATCTTCATCCAGAGTATTATCGATCAGTAAGAAAAATTGCGGAGAACTGCATCCTTAGACATCGTTTGAGGAAAGACCGTGAATTCAGTCGAGGAATTATGAGACTGCTTGACGAGACAAAAGCGTAGATAGAGGAATCACGGGGTTCTGAACTCGGATTACGGTTATTGTGTCGAGGTTTATGAATATTCTCATTATTCGCACCCACAGGTTTGGTGATATCCTACAATTAACCCCGATGTTGAGAGGGTTGAGGGAGAGATATCCCGAAAGTAAGATCTCTTTTCTGGTTGGGAGGGATTTTGTTCAACTGTTGGAAGGGAATCCTGATGTAAATGAAATCATCCCTATTTCTGAGAAGGAATACCGATATTGGCTGAGAAACAGTCCAGAGAAATATCCCCGGATCTTTAACGAAATCTATGACCTGGTTTGTGAGCTGAAACGGAAGGATTTCGAGATTGTTGTCAATCGGCAATACGAATGGGGGGCCATACTTGCCCACCTCATAGGCGCTGAAACAATTCTGGGTGGCTCCTATTCTCCGGAACGAGGCTTCTACTTTGAAGATAGAACGTCGAGGGACCTTTTCGACCTCATTCGGAACAACCGGAGGGCAAACCGGAGGAATCTCGTCGATTGGGCTTGTAGCATTGCCGGAGCCGCGTGCCATGAGCACCGACAGATGTTCTTTCCGACGTCAAGGAGGGCACGTGAACAGGTAAAAGCGTTCCTGGGGAGTGGTGCAGGCCAAGAAGAAAAGTCACTGGTTGCAGTTCAGATGGGAGCGGGTAAGTCTTTTCGCCAGTGGGAGTCTGAAAACTTCGCTGAAATCGTGTATTGGTTGGTCAGAGAGAAAGGCAAGAAGGTTGTCCTGATCGGAAGCGAAAAGGAGAAATACTTGGCCGAGTCAATCGAGCGGTCCCTTGTCCATGAGACCTCCCGACTAATCAATTTGGTAGGGAAAACGTCGCTCCAAACACTGGGAGCCGTCCTGGAGGAATGTGAATATCTTATTACGGGAGACACAGGACCCATGCACCTGGCCGCGGCCGTGGGGACATCTGTTATGGCTCTCTTTTTTGGGACAGCATATCCATGGGAGACGGCACCTTACGGCGTTGGCCATTTTATTTTATACTCTGACCTCCCCTGTTCCCCATGCTTTGATCCTGGCGAGTGTAAGGAAGGACACCGATGCAAGAAAGAGATCAAGCCCCGTGTCGTGATGAAGGCTATTGAGGCTGCCGAGGCATTCTGGGGGGATGAGGTCTTAGATTGGGAGTCTGGCTCTCACTCTGCAAAACTATTTGTGACTGCTCAAGGGGAGCAAGGTGAACAGGTTTTGCTTTCTGCTCGGGATGAAACGCACTTTCCGTCCGGAAAACCTCAGAGGAGACGTTATGGAAATCGAACGGAACTTCCACAACGAGAATCCCTTCTCATAAAAGGGGAGCAGGTCATTCAGGCGTTCCTTCGGGGAGAAGCCGA
Organism: Pseudomonadota bacterium; assembly: GCA_043818015.1. Classification (GTDB taxonomy): domain Bacteria; phylum Desulfobacterota; class UBA8473; order UBA8473; family UBA8473; genus JBDRGH01. The sequence goes on along the minus strand of JBDRGH010000098.1, from coordinate 3,771 downwards.
CAGGGGCTTCTCAAGTTTTGCTGACTATTTTGATGCCTGGCTGGTTTCAAAGGAGACCGTGATAAACGGCGATCTGGAGATGCAAAGAGCTTTTTCGCATCTTCTTGGCGAATGCCTTCCGGCCATGGAGAATAGGGACGTAGTTACCCTTATAGACACCATCGAGTACGGATTCAAGCCTTTAATAGAGAGGTCTCTCTTTCAAAACCATGATCTAGAGATGGGGCGCAGCTATCCTGAAGGTTTTTCTTAGCTGGATACCGGTCAGGTGGTGCATAGGTTGCTTACACTTCTAGATCTTTGAGAATAACCTTGAAGAGACCGGGCAGCACAAAAGGAGTGGAAAGATGCTAATGGGAAGAAAACCAGTCATTACCTATCTATTGTGGGACACAGACATCTCAGGCGGGAACAGGAATATCTTTGAGCACATTAATGGATTGATTGATAGGGGATTCAGGGTTCACTGTTTAGCCCACTTTGGTGGACAACCTAATTGGTTTCCCCTCAACACAGAGGTTTTACTTATTCCCCCTTTTTCGGAGAGGATTCCTGATACCGATCTAGTAATTGCCACGTATTGGCCAACCGCATACGAGGTGGCAAATCTGAAAGCAGACATTAGACTGTACTTCGTTCAGGGTTTTGAACCCATATTTAGTAACGATTCTGTAGTTCATGAGGTCGCAAAAAACACATATAGACTCAATCTTAAGTTTCTCTGTCTTTCGAAGTGGCTTCAGGAACTTCTGGAACGTCGATTCGGGGTAACCTCCTTTCATGTTCCCTCGGGGATTAATAACTCCCTTTTCAGGGTTTTGCACCCCAGGGAATTCAAAGAAGAAGGGGATACGCAAAACATACTAACCGTCTTGGCCCATTTTGCAGAATGGAAGGGGATTCATGATCTCATGGAGGCGGCACGTATCGTCAAGCAGAGAAGGGGAAATATCAAATTCACTTTAATCAGTACCCACGAAGAGGGACCACCTGCGATCTTTGATACGTATATTTCTAATCCTTCCCAGGCGGAGCTTGTAAGGCAGTATAATCTGGCTGACATTTTCCTTTATCCCGCGTGGGTAGAGGGGTTTGGAATGCCGCCCCTCGAGGCAATGGCGTGTGGGGCACCCGTCGTACTCACCAATTCTGGAGGAGTACTAGACTTTGCAAGACATAATTTCAATTCAATTCTCATTCCCCCCAAGAATCCTGAGATTATGGCCACTGAAGTCATGAAGTTGGCAGATGATAGAGAGTTGCGTATAGAACTCTCGAAAAATGCTCTTGCAACCGTAACGGATTTTGATTGGGAGAAGATTATTGATAGATTGGCGGATTTCTATGAGGAATTATACCACGCAAGTTAGCTGGATTAAGCCGAGTTTCAAAAGATGGATCATCTCCACATTAGTTGATGGATTAAGAGGATTCAAGGGGTCAAGGAGTCAAGGATTCGAGTGAAATGCTCAGGAATTATAAAGACTTAAAAGTTTAGCAAAGATCTTATCAACTAGGGTATATCCGCTCCCCACTTACGGCTATTGTGGGGAACACCGATAAGGGAATGAGAGGCTCAAAAGATGCGAACCAACGGTTCAGGAGTAGCAGTGAAAGAAGAGATGGCCATCGCTGCCATCCGAGAGGGGCTTTCAAGGGCCAAGAACCCATTTGTTGCCTTTACAGGGGATAAGAACTCCTTGGTTGTGCTCCACATCGTTAAAAAGATCGCCAAGGCGAGCGCATCGGTTCTCCATATCGATACGACTGCAAATTTCCACGAGATTTATCTGTACATAGAAAAGATGCGCAAGCTTTGGGGTCTTAGGCTTTTCAGAGAGAAGAACGATGAGGCGCTAAAAACTATTGAGATTGCAAAGGATGGGACACAATGCTGTCAGTTGCTGAAGGCCCAGGCATTGCGGATGGCTATAGAGAAACATGATGTGGACTATTTGTTTGTGGCGGTGGGACCGGATAAAGAAGAGATAAGGAGTTGTATCTGTGTTAACCCGATCATCTCTTTTACGGAAGAGGACATATGGGATCATATAAAACATTATAACTTGCCGTATTGCTCACTCTACGACAGAGGATACAGAGACATCAGTTGTGTACCGTGCACGAGCTCCCCGGTAAAGGAGTCTGAGAGGGAAGAGGACGAGGAAGAGATAGGGAAGAAGCTGAGGGCACTGGGGTATTCGACGTAACATTCTAATATTATTGAGATTATAGAAATCATAGAGGTAAATTTGGGTCAAGGAGAAACTGATTGTGAACACCCCTCCTATTATCTTTATAGTCGGTAGTCCCCGTTCAGGAACCACTTGGGTGCTAGATCTAATTTCCGGTCATCCAGATACGGTTCATGCTACTATGGCTAATTTGGGTCTGCCTGTGACCGGCAAGAGTAAGGAAACAGGAATTTTTATGAAAGGTCTAAGTGACCAAGAGATAATAGATAGGTTTTCTGGTCTGGCAAAGGAAAATCCATGCAAAACAATCGTAGAAAAGACGCCTTTGCATGTGTTTCATATTTCTCGTGTGCGCCAACTCTTCCCACAGTCCTTTATAATCTGCACTATCCGTGACGGTCGAGACGTAGTTGTATCTATGCTGGAGGCACGAAAGACTTTTTGGAGACATGGACCAACAACAGTGATTGATGCAGCAAGGTTATGGGCACAAAGTAGTTTGGCCGGGGTAAAGGCTGCCGCAGAAATGCTAAAATTTCCAGGAGAAAGACAATCTGTGTATTTGGTAGAGTATGAAGATTTGGTTAGAGATGCTGTTGCTGAAACCAAAAAAATATTTACTCTTTTTCGTCTATCAGAATGTAACGTTGAACAGATTGTGTCGGACTTTGAAAAAGGAAAAAAGATAGATATCCCAGGAGTCTTTCGGAAAGGTAAAATAGGCGATTGGAAGACGTATATGAGTATAGAAGATAAAAAAACCTTCAAGACTGTGGCCCAAACAACCTTGCAATCCCTTGGCTACGTATCCGACGACCAATGGTAAAACTTTTCTCTCAAGAAACAGGAGCAAGATTTTTCTGGTAGATAAACTAACCTAAAAACCTGAAAAAATTGCCTACCTAAATTCTTTGCTCTACCGTACTTGAAGACGGCCCGGCGTAATATGTCTCATCTGTTTCCCTCGTGTTGCCAGAATCCCCGGTATAATTGAATAAAGCGGCCACTTTGGCACTTAACTTGCTTTCCTTAAAGTTAAAGTTAAAGCTCATTCCACTGGTGTTAGAGGTGCGACCAGGACGTGAGCCTAGCAGGGCTCTCTTCTGGCCGGCTTTCGATAGCGTCCGTGATCCCTGCCGTCAATATGCATAATCCAGAGAGCCAGAAAAATGACGCACGATCTTGACTCAAAATCTGAATTCGGAAATCCAAAATCTTCTACCCTGTCTCTTTGCATGATTGTCAGGGATGAAGAGGATTGCCTACCCCATTGCCTGAACAGCGTCCGATCTATTGTTGATGAGATTATCATTGTAGACACGGGGTCTACCGATAAGACGATACAGATTGCCAAAGATTTTGGGGCAAAAGTGATTCAACACCCGTGGAAGAATGACTTTGCTGAAGCCAGGAACGTATCCCTGCAACATGCCGCTTGTGACTGGATACTGGTTTTAGATGCAGATGAAATCATTGCTGAACGAGATCTCTGGAAGATAGAGAGACTGATAAGGGACAAAAAAGTTGCCGGGTACCGACTTGTTCAACGGACATACCAGGATACAACTACCCTGAC
>JBDRGH010000097.1:0-4933 GCA_043818015.1 Pseudomonadota bacterium | reverse complement strand
TGGAGGATTCTCTCATACTCTTCAGGTGGGATGTCATTGTCCCTCAGCTCTCTCGCCCTACCTGTCGGGACTATGAGGAATATATGATGAGCGCAAGCCCCGAGGTCAGTAGCCAACTTAAGGATATCCGAGATTTCCTGCATAGTGGTTCCGGTAATGGTAGTGTTTATCTGGAATTCTAGTCCAGCTTCTCTAGCAAGTCTCACCCCCTTTAGTGCCCCGTCAAATGCTCCCTCTACCTGACGAAAACTGTCATGGCTCTCCCTCGTTGCACCATCTATACTGATGCTGATCCTCTTGATACCCGACTTTACTATCTTTCGAGCAGTTTCTTCGTTAATCAGTGTGCCATTGGGGGCCATGACCATCCGAAGGCCTTTTCTGGTTCCGTATTCAGCGATTTCAAATATATCCCTCCTCATCATCGGTTCCCCGCCGGTAAGAATAATCACGGGTTTGCTGAACTCCGCAATATCATCGACCAGCCTAAGACACTCTTCAGTTGAAAGCTCTCCGGCGTACGGCCCCCTTTCGGCAGAGGCACGGCAATGTACGCAGGATAGATTACAACTCCTTGTAACCTCCCAGGCAACCATCCTTAATTCTGCATTTCTATCCATTTTATTATCGTCGCCACTGAATCAGACTGCAAAAAAGCATCCTTTTTCGCTTGTGTATTAACGGGCTTTTGCCCAGACGGAAATTCCTTTGAGCGATCATTAGAGCTACCCGAGTATCTTTGCCGCCTCTTTGGCAAAATAGGTGATAATTATATCCGCACCCGCCCTTTTGATGCTTAACAGGCATTCCATCATTACCCGTTCTCCATCAAAGAAACCCAGTTTATCGGCAGCCTTGATCATGGCGTATTCCCCACTCACGTTGTAGGCGGCCACTGGCAGATCAAACTCTTCCTTTATTCGATAGATGATATCGAGGTAGGCAAGAGCAGGCTTTACCATGACAATATCGGCCCCTTCTTCCACATCGAGACTCACCTCGCGAATAGCCTCATTAGAATTGGCAGGATCCATCTGATAGGATTTTCGATCACCGAATTGCGGTGCAGATTCTGCCGCCTCCCTGAAAGGGCCATAGAAACTGGACGCATACTTGGCGGCATAGGACATGATAGGGATCCCTTCATAGCCATTTTCGTCGAGATATTCTCTTATCTCCGCTACCCTCCCGTCCATCATATCAGAAGGGGCTACGATATCCGCCCCCGCCTCAACGTGGGATAAAGCCATCTTGGCCAATAACTCCAATGTCGAATCGTTATCCACATCGCCATCTTCAATTATGCCGCAGTGACCATGGTTGGTATATTCACAGAGACAAACGTCTGTAATGACTATAATTTCCGGCACCTTCTTCTTGATCTCTCTTATGGCCTTTTGGATGATTCCACCCTTGGCATACGCCTCTGAACCTACTTCGTCTTTCTTCGTAGGTATACCAAAGAGCAAGACAGCGGGGATACCGAGCTTACTTACTTCCCTGATTTCGCCAACAACGACGTCTATGGATTGCTTGAATATCCCAGGCATCGATTGGATCGGCCTTTTGACATCCCTTCCATGGGTAACGAAGAGTGGGTATATGAAGTCATTAACCGAAAGGGTGGTTTCTCTTATCATACTCCTCAAGCGTTCATTCTTTCTCAACCTTCTTGGGCGGTAGTCTGGAAATAGCATAATTAATCTCCTGTTTATCCCGTTAACAACGGAATTCCTGAAATGTTAGGAAACTGTGTCTCTTTTGGAAAAGTGTCCGTGAGAGCAAATTCATCCCGATTTTATCGGGATTTTGGGACCCACCTCTGGCGGGTCAAAAAATTGATGCCGAAGCGAAAAGGGATACTTTTTAAAGCCTTCGTTCTAAGGGGCTTCAATACCTACCTCCGCATCAGTCAAATAACAGGCTGGATCGGGAGACCACAGGTCCGATGTGACGGCTTCTGCCCTGACACGGAAGTTACCTCCACATATATCAAGCCATTTACACTGAGCACATCTTCCCTTAACATGGGGCTTCTTATCTTTGAGTTTTGCCATGAGCTCATTGGATGTATCCATCCAGATTTCACTGAACGGCCGTTCTTTAACATTGCCAAAGGAATAATGTCTCCAGAACTGGTCGGCATGGACAGATCCGTCCCAACTCACACAGCCTATACCGTTACCGGAGCTGTTCCCCTCATTCATCTTGAGAAGTTTCAGGACTTCATCTGCCCGCTTCGGGTCTTCCTTCAGTACCCTGAGATACAGATACACCCCGTCCGCGTGGTTGTCTACGGTTAGAACCTCTTTTGAAATAGTACGGTCATAAAGCCCTTTTGTTTTGTCTATAATGAGATCCACCATTCGCCTGGTTTCTTCGTGGGAGAGATCTTCCTTCACCAATTTGCTTCCCCGCCCAGCGTAGACCAGATGGTAGAAGCAGACCCTGGGGATGTCCTCATCCTCTAAGAGCTTGAAGATTTCTGGGATGTCATGGAAATTTCGTTTATTGATTGTGAACCTGAGGCCCACTTTGATACCCACCTCTTTACAGTTTCTGATGCCAGTGAGGGCAGCATCAAAGGCCCCACCTACTCCACGAAACCTATCATTCGTTTCTCTCATACCATCGAGACTCACACCAACATAGGATAGACCAATGGACTTCAATTTCCGAGCAACTTCTCGTGTTATAAGTGTCCCGTTGGTGGAAACGACCGCCCTCATTCCCTTTTCGGTGGCGTACCTAGCCAATTGGAAGATATCTTTTCTCATCAGGGGTTCACCGCCCGAAAACAGTATAACGGGGGCCCCAAAGTCTGCTAGATTGTCGATGAGAGCCATCCCTTGCTCCGTGGTCAATTCGTCCTGATACTCTCTATCCGTTGAATGAGAGTAGCAGTGGACGCATCTCAGGTTGCACCTCCGCCCCACATTCCAGACCACCACGGGCCTTTTATCCTTGGAAAATTGGAGAAGGTGAGAAGGGAGTTTCCCCGATTCCCTTCCATATCTCAATGGATCAGACGGCTCTACCGTTCCGCAGTAAAGTTTGGAGATTCCAATCATTCCGTAATCCTGTGGTCTCCCAGTTTATAGATCGAAGGTTGGGGAAACGTGTTTCGAATGAGCATATCTTTAAAACTTCCAATCAATCCAGGCGCTTCTCAGAAAAGTAACTCACAATTGCCTCGGCTAAAGCAGGTATGGTATAGCTCTTGGGCATAATATCCGTCTCTATCCCTAGCTTTTTTGCGGTTTCAGCGGTTATGGGGCCTATACTTGCCGTGGTTACGCCTCTCATGAGTACCGGAAGCTTATCCCCATCAAATGCTTCAGCAAAGTTTGTTACCGTTGAAGAGCTGGTAAAGGTAATAACGTCGATTGCTCCTTCTTTGAGAAGCTTCTTGATAGGTTCTCTGTCTTTCAGAGCTTTAAGGCTCTTATAGGCTGCCACTACATCGATATTCCCCCCTGAATGACGGATCTGCTCCGGAAGTACCTCTCTCGCCTTCTCGGCCCTCGGCAAGAGAACATTTTTCCCCTCGATTCCTTCCCTTCTCAAACCTTCAACGATTGCTTCAGCCTTATATTCCTGTGGGATAAAGTCAACCTTAATTCCCAGTTTCTCTATTTCTTGTGCAGTCCTGGGCCCGATGGCACAGGTTTTGATACCTTTTAAATCCCGGATATCCCTACCTCTAACCTTCAGTCTTTCAATAAAGAATCTTACACCATTAACACTGGTTAGGATTAACCAATCATATCTTTCCAAGTTTTCAATAGCCCTATCCAGAGCATCAAAGCTATCAGGGGGTCCTATATCAATCGTAGGAAATTCTATAGGTTCGGCACCGTATTCTCTAAGGAGGTTGCTAAATTCACTGGCCTGCTCCCGTGCCCTAGTCACCAAAATCCTTTTGCCAAACAGTGGCTTCGTTTCAAACCAGTTCAGTTTATCCCTTAACTTGACGACTTCTCCAACTACAGTGATGACAGGGGGCGTTACATTGTTCTTGCTGGCCAGTTCTACAATTGTCTCCAAAGTGCCTATTAAGGTATTCTGTTTTGTCAGTGTTCCCCATCTTATGAGAGCTATCGGAGTCTTGGGATCTCGGCCGTTTTCTATGAGGTTCTTAACGATTTGAGGGAGATTTTTTCCGCCCATAAGAAAGACCAGCGTTCCTACGCCTGTGGCAATCTTGTCCCAGGCCATACTGGATTCATCTTTTGTTGGGTCCTCATGGCCGGTGATAAAGGCTACATGAGAGGCATAATCCCGGTGGGTAAGGGGAATGCCTGCATAGGCAGGAACGGAAATAGCGGAAGTTACCCCTGGCACTATCTCAAAACGGAGCCCACTAGCAGCGAGCTCCTCTGCTTCTTCTCCGCCCCTTCCAAACATAAAGGGATCGCCCCCTTTCAGTCGGGCAATAACCTTACCCTCGTTTGCCTTCTCGATGACAATACTGTTTATCTGAGATTGGGGATAGGTGTGGTCTCCACCCTTCTTTCCCACATAGATGAGTTCGGCATCTTCTCTGGCATATTCGAGAAGTTTAACGTTGGCAAGGTAATCGTAGACAACCACGTCTGCTTGTCTTATACATTCTATGCCTTTGAGGGTAATCAACCCGGGGTCACCAGGCCCAGCACCGATAAGATAGACCTTGCCTTTTTTCAAATTCAATCTCCATGTTAGAACAGACGAATCAAATAACTATAAGTAAATTAACAGTAAACCGCTATCAAGTCAAGGATCAAAAGACTAGGAATTCCCGAGGTTCTCAGCCAGTATTTTCGAAACACCTTGATTTAATAAATAATCGGGGATTATGTAAGTGAACCCCTTTATCCCTTCGCTCAGGTACTTCCGCCGTGACCCTATCGGGGCTCGCAGGTGGGGAATACTTTCCCCTTCCAGCCTCTGA
>JBDRGH010000096.1:0-2258 GCA_043818015.1 Pseudomonadota bacterium | reverse complement strand
ACTACGCCAACTATTTAAAGTACTTTGAGAGGGCAAGAACAGAGTTTCTGAGGGAGAGGGGGTACCCTCTTTTAGACCACATGGGAAAAGAAATTGGGATTATTGTTGTTAGGGCAGAAGTAGATTACAAATCTCCTGCGCGGTATGATGATCTACTGGATGTAACAACGAGAGTCTCAGAGATAGCCAACGCCAGTTTTACTATGGAGCAAACCGTTCTAAGAAAGCGCGACAGGAAACTCCTGGCTTCAGGGGTGATCAAGCTGGCATGTATCAAAAACGGAAGGCCCACCAGGATTCCTGATAGTTTACTTGAGATACTGAGAGAATAACCCCGCATGAAAAAAAGCGAAAGAGTTTACTGTTTCAACTGTAAACACTTCTATATCACGTGGGACAGCGCTTTTCCCTATGGATGCAAGGGATTTGATATGAAATCCAAACAGCTTCCCTGCAACGATGTTATCGCAAGTTCTGGCAAGCCTTGTCTACTCTTTGAGAGAAAACGAAAAAAGAGGTGGTAAGCCTTAGGCTGCCTCTGGCGGATTAAAAAACGTTTTAGACAAAGCGCAAAGGAATTTGGGTAGCAGCCTGTTGAGAGGGAACCTTTAGGGCTCACTCCTCAGGAACAGCGGTTGATCTCCCTCTAGTTCAGCGGCTATCCTTTTTCTATGGAACTTTGAGTCTCCTAACGCAAACTCTGATGCCTTGGTCCGCTGAAAGTATAGACTGAGATCAAGTTCTTCGGTGAATCCTATGGCACCGTGAACTTTGACGGCGTCAACACAAGTGCGCTGATAGACTTCGTTGGCTTTTACTTTGGCCATAGAGGCCAGCAAACGAGAGGGTAAATCTGCACTTATGTGCCATGCTGCCTCATAAACAAGACGCCGCAGCCCTTCAACACCGATGAGCAGGCCGGCCAATTTGTGCTGAATTGCCTGGAAAGAACCAATAGGCTTATCAAACTGCACCCTCTCTTTAGCGTAGCTGTTTGCCATTTCCAGCACATATTGAGCCCCCCCCAACATCTCTGCGGATTTTAAGACTGATGCCCTCTGGAGAATGAATTCCACTATGTCCCACCCCTTGCCCATCTCCCCTAAAACGTGATCTTTGGGAACCTTAACTCCATCGAATACTACCTCGCACTGCTTGTCATGGGCTGTTGTCGGGATTACTTCCGTTCTTATCCCCGGACTCTTGGCATCCACGATGAACACCGTGATTCCCTCTCTAGGGTTCTCCCCTTGGCCAGTTCGAGCAACTACCAGAAGACGATCAGCCACATTGGCATAAGGGACAAAGAGTTTTGTGCCCTCAAGAATGAACTGTTCCTGTGAAGACGTAGCCCGAAGCTCCACTGCTGCGGGCTCATAACTGGCTGATGGTTCTGTCAGCGCAAGGGTCCATATCTCCTCCCCGCAGGCTATCTTTGGAAGGATGGTTCTCTTTTGTTCAGGGGTTCCATATTCCAGTACAGGAAGAGAACAGAGAGCTACCGTCTGAAAGAAGGGGCCAGGAAGGATGTTTCTGCCCATCTCCTCGATCAGGATCGTCAGATCGAAGAATTCCATCCCTGTTCCTCCGTACTCCTCTGGCAAGATAAGCCCCATCCATCCCATCTCCACCATTTTGCCCCACATCTCCGGGTCGTATCCTTTCTCGTCTTCCTTTAACTCTCTTACCCTATCTTTGGGACACTCCTTTTCCAGAAACTTTCTTGCCGAATCTATAATCATCGTTTGATCTTCCGAAAAATCAAAGTCCATCCGTCTACCCCCTCTCAATACGATTTTGGTAGTTTTAGTCCAAACTGGCCGACGATATTCAATTCCACTTCATCTGTCCCGGCGGCGAATGCGTACCCGAGGAAGAACCAGAAAAGTTTTTCGATGTAACCATTGAGCCTAGTCCATTTGCAGTTTCGACTCAATGGGTCTATTTGAGAGTACCCACCGAGGATCTCCGTCCCCAGCGTAGCGAGCCGCTCTAATATGTGGTCATTGAAGACTTTGTCTCTTGATGGTTCATAGACCGGCGAGCCTCCTTTGCTCATTTTCCAGATTGTTTCGTAGGAGAGTACCCTTTGGGTTTCAATTTCGATAGCTACATCGGCTAACGCGTGGCGAATTTCTTCTCCTTGAAAGAGACCACTCTCCTTGGTATATTGGATAAGCTCATCCAGTATCCTCTTGTTATACCCGTAGCACCTGCCGGCAACACTCCCTCTTTCGTAGCCGAGAGAGTGCATCAGC
>JBDRGH010000095.1:0-4099 GCA_043818015.1 Pseudomonadota bacterium | reverse complement strand
GTGTTACCCTCCTTTCTTGATTGTTTCCCTCATATCTGTCTACCTATAAGTGCGCCCTCATAGATCGCATCCAGTGCCTTCCTCGGCTCCTTGCAGTCTCCAATGGCGTAGAGCTCTCGTACTGTTCCTTGCAGCTCCTCATAGAGCTTGTTGTTCGACCGTGATCCTACAGCAAGTACTATCGTATCGGCCTCTTGTAACTCCTCATGGTCACCTTTTCTAATCCTGACCCCCCTGTCCGTTATCTCTTCGACCTTCGCTTCAGTTATTATATGAATACCATGATTCTCTAGCCGCTTTCTTATTACCCAAAGGGAGGTCCTACCGATATCCTTCCCGATCTTTTTAAGAACTTCAACAATTGTTATATCCTTTCCCCTTCTCGTCAGATCTATAGCAGCTTCGGGGTCTACCGCACCATAGGAACCCAGAAATACAGCCCCATCAGGGGTAGTCGTGCCCTTTCTGGCCAGGAAGAGGGCTGTTTCGCAACCAATTGCCCCTCCGCCCACGATGACGATCTTTCTCCCGATTTCTGCGTTCTCTGTCAAGACCTCGTGAGCGGTGAAAACGTTCTTCCGGTCAGCCCCAGGGATCTCTGGTATCATGGGTGATGCACCGGTAGAAACCACCACAGCGTCAGGATTCAATTCTTTTACCATAGAATAGGTTACATCTTTGCGAAGAAAAACCTTTACCTTTAACCTGTCGAGTTCTTTGGACATATATCCGGTGATCGAACTGAATTCCTCCTTTCCAGGCGGAATAGCAGCGAGATTCAACTGGCCTCCCAGTCTGTTTGTGCTCTCGTATAATGAGGTGTCATGACCCCTGAGGGCCAATACTCGAGCTGCCTCCATGCCCCCCGGGCCTCCTCCAACGACCATAACCCTCTTCTTCCTCTCGGCTGGTTTTATCTCGAACTCCCTTTCCCTACCGACGCTTGGATTGAGCATGCATGTGACGGGTTTACCTGAAAATACGTTATCAAAGCAACCCTGCTGGCAAGCGACACATTTCCGTATCTGATCATACCTTCTTTCCCTTGCCTTATGGGGAAACTCCGGGTCGGTAAGCAATGCCCTTCCTATCGCTACGAAATCTCCTGTCCCATCATCCAGTATCTTTTGTGCGAGAATCGGGTCATTAATCCTCCCTGAGGCAACAACCGGGATTCCTATTTCTTCCTTTATCCCTCTGGCAAGATAGAGGAAGGCACCTTGGGGCACTGAGCCTGTAGTCAAAGGTACATTGGTTTCATGGCCACCTCCGGTCACACTGATTGCATTTACCCCTGCTTTCTCTAGTGCCCTCGCAATCACCTTACCCTCTTTCAGGGTGTTACCTTCACCCAGGAATTCATTGGCAGAAATCCTGCAGATGAGGGGATAATCAGCCCCTACTTCCTTTCTGGTTTCCTCCATTATCTCAAGGAGGAATCTCAATCTCTTCTCTATCTCACCTCCGTATTGGTCTCCCCTCTTGTTGCTGATGGGAGACAAAAATTCCCTTATGAGGTAACCGGAACAACAGTTAAATTCGACGGTATCAAACCCTGCTTCTCTCGCTCTCCTCACTGCCTTGGCAAAGTGAACAACAATTTCCCTAATCTCTGGGATTGTCAACTCCCTCGGCATCTCTCCCGTAAGATTAGAGAGAACAGCGGATGCTGAAACCGGTTGCACACCTATGAGTGATGAGGGGGCGTACTTAGCGCCGTGAAATATCTGAATGCCAATCTTTGCCCCGTGTTTCTGGACAGCCCCGGTTAGGTTCTTTAGGGTGGGGATGAACTTGTCATCAGCGATGCTGATTAGGTTCGGCATGCTCTTAGCCCTCGGTTCAATATAGCCTCCTCCAACTATGATAAGTCCTACTCCTCCCCTGGCCCTCTCAACGAAGAAATCTATCATTCTCTGGTTAACAAAATCATTATTCGTATAGTTCAAACCCATGGCCGGCATGATGATTCTGTTCTTCAACTCCATAGTGCCGATAGTAGCCTTTTCGAATAATGTTCCCACTTTTAACCCCTCAAGAAAAGCCCTCCCGTTCCCTCGAGAAGGGAGGATCTCGGCGATCAAAACGGTGAGCTTAATACTCCCATGGTATCGTAAGGATAACCAAACGCCTCTCGTATTGTTCCGTTTATCTCGCCAATAGTTGCATATACGTTAACCGCGTCGATGATTGAGGGGAGAAGATTTTCCCCTGACTTCCTCTCTGCTACTTTACGAAGTTCTGCGAGGGTCTGTTTAACCTTCTCGTTATCGCGCGTCCTTTTCAGCTCTTTGAGGCTCTCAATCTGAGTCCTCCCTGCTGCACCTGGAATCTTGTGTACGTCTCCTTCCACATCCTCTTCAGGGGGGATCACGAACTCATTCACCCCTACAACGATTCGCTCCGTACTATCTATCTCCTTCTGGTAGGTATAGGCTGCCTTTTCGATCTCATTGTCCAGCCATTTACTGTCCATGGCAGCGGTTATCCCTCCCATCTCTTCAATCTTTTCGATTATCTCCGTGGCCTCCGCTTCAATCCTATTGGTGAGGCTTTCAACATAGTACGATCCTGCCAGCGGATCGGCCACATTAGCTACCCCCGTTTCATAAGCAAGTATCTGTTGGGTCCTGAGGGCTATTCTGTGAGCTTCTTCGGTAGGCAGGGCTATTGGTTCGTCGTAAGAACAGCAGTGTAACGACTGTACCCCACCTAAGACGGCTGCCAGGGCCTCGTACGCAACTCGAATGATATTGTTCATAGGCTGCTGGGCGACCAACGAACACCCCGCCGTGTGAATCCCGAACTTGAACTTTACTGACCTCGGGTCTTTTGCCCCGAATTTCTCCTTCATTATCTTTGCCCACAGTCTTCTTGCGGCTCTCAGTTTCGCTATCTCCTCAAAAAAATCGATGTGGGAAGAACAGTAGAAAGCCATCCTCGGGGCAAACTCATCGATCTTGAGCCCTCGCTTGAGGGTCTCCCTGATGTACGCTATTGCCATAGAGAATCCGAAGCCGATCTCCTGGCTAGCATTTATGCCGGTTTCCCGCAAGTCATAGAGATTGACATTGATCGTGTACCAATTCGGCATGTGTCTGGTACAATACTCTATTATGTCAACGGCTGATTGAAGACAGAGGTCTGTGTGCTCTGTATTGGGTCCAAAGCCACAGTAACGCCCTTTCAAAGGTTCATTCTGAATAGTTCCCCGTAACCCGGAGATGTCAACTTCCCTTTTTTGTGCCAAAGCAATATATTGAGCGAGTACAATCGGTGCACTACAGGTGGAAACAACGATAGATACGCTGACCTTGTCAATGGGTATACCCTCCATCAAAGTCTCCATGTCCCTCAGGGAAGAGAGGGGAACACCAATAATCCCGATCTCTCCTTCGGCTAGGGGGTGATCAGAGTCTATCCCCAGGGCGGTAGGCAGGTCATTTATAAAGTTCAATCCACTCTGCCCCTCGTCTGTAAGGTACTTCAGCCTCTTATTTGTGTCCGCTGGAGTTCCGAATCCGCATAACTCTCGTTTTGTCCAGACCCTGCCTCTGAACATATTTGCGTGAATACCCCTCGTATACGGGTATTCCCCCGGATCCGCTACATCTCTTGAATAGTTAATCTTTCTTATATCCTCGGGTGTATAGACCTCTTTGACAGGCAAACCGGACCACGTCTTCAATCGTTTTGCACCTTCGTAATATGCCTTCTCAAGTTTTTGGAACTTATCCTCCATTCTTATGACCTCCCGGGCTTCGACACCGTTTTGAAAACCCCGTGCTTTTGTGCATTATCGTTACCGAAGAAAAAAAGTTCCTTCCGGCCCCTGAAAACAGATCGGGAGAATCCTGCTCGTGCAAGACGTCAGAACTTCGCAACGGAAAAAAAAGGAGATTGCCGAGTGTCAACAGTTACATAATTCAGGAGTTTCCCGAGTTTCTGGCGAAGCATTTTCGAAACACCATGATTTCATTACTAATCTGGCATTATTTAAGTGAACCCCTTTATCCCTCCGCTCACTGCTTCCCAGCCTGTTGCCCAAAACCCTTTTCGCTTTGTCCAAAGCTCTTTTTGGATCTGTCTGATGGCGGAT
>JBDRGH010000094.1:0-6549 GCA_043818015.1 Pseudomonadota bacterium | reverse complement strand
TTCTTCCTCGGTCCCCACCAACATTATATCCTCGTCTGGCAGATCGACATTTATGGTTAATCCTTTTTCCCCCGCAATTGCTTCGAAAAGGTTAACTGTCCTTTGGATTTGCTTTTTCATGGGCATAGGAATCCAATCTGTATCGGGCCTTCTAGATTGCCATTGGTAGAGGTTCAACAATTCGGCGGACAAGTCCAAAACGGATTCTATGCGCTTGAACATCCGTTCGATCAATTCTTTCTGCTTTGGAGCCAAAGTTCCCACATAGCCCTTGAGCATGACCTCCAGGAGTCCCTGGATAGCCATCAACGGCCCTTTTAACTCATGAGTGGTCAAAATTATGAACTCGTTTTTAGCATCATCCTGTCTCTTCAAGCCATCGTAGATCTTTGCATTCTCTATGGAGATGGCTCCCTGGCTAGCTAGTGCGGAAAGGAATTCGAGCTCCTCTTGCCTGAAATCCCGCCTCTCACTGGTGTACAAGCGAAGGGTCCCGATAACCTTTTCTCTTCCCTTCAGGGGAAAGGACAACATGCTAACAATACCCTCTTTGCGAGCCTCATCAGGATACTGGACCGAAGGGTCGTTTGGAGCGTCCAAAACGAAGTGGGGCTCTCCTCTTAGCGCCTCTGCCAGGCTTTTGTCTGCATCGACCGGGCCCTTATTGATGTAAGTTTCGCTCAATCCGCATGCGGATACCAGTTCCAGCCGGTTTGTCCTCTCGTCCAATAGTCGGATGGCAACCCCTTTCACGGCCATCAGGTACCTGATGCTGCTGCAAACGAAATTGAGCCTTGGAGTAAGCCCCAGGGTGGATGCCGTATCCCTTGCTACCTGATTTAGCAATTCCAGCTTCTGGTTTGAATGCTCCAGCTTCTGTTGGAGGTCCATAAGCTGCAATATTCTCTCTCTTAAATGGTTAAGCACTTGTGATACAAAGGAGCTTGAGATGTAAAGCACCGTATGGAAGAAGAAGAGGAGCATGAGAACGAAGAAAGGGTTGTTTTGTACCTCTCTCGATATGAACGAAGAACTATAGATGTGGGAGAGGTACCCTGTCAATTCTAACAAGGCTAAGGCAGTAATTGTAAGCGCAATCAGGGTGGTATAAATGAAGCAGGCCCATCTTTTCAGAAGAACCCCACTCAGAATTACATGAAAAAGGAAGTAGAATAAAAGGGGACTCGCAATTCCCCCTGTGTAATGGAACAGGAGTGCAATGAAGATCCAGTCAATCCCAAAATGGACGTAGGTAATCCGGTCAACAATTCTTATATCTCGAAAAGGAGCTTTTTTGAGGACGCGGAAATGATAGTGAAGAAGGGCATTAAGCAGGATGACTGGAACACACAGGATAAGGATCATCGTGGTCGGCAGACTTAAATGAATAAGTTTATTGCCGACGAGGGTCGCAGAAATAGTCACTCCCACAAGGATCCACCTCAAGAGGATCCACCACCTCACCTTCGAGAGAGGTTCTTGTCGGCCCATCTCATACAAAAAGGCCTTTATTTTGTGAGGACCGTCGTTACGCATAGATATCCTTGACCTTCGGCTTCAAACACTTTTCGCTTGCCTTCACATTCCAAACCGACAAAGTTTCCACGATTCTTCCTCTCCTCCTTGTTGAAAGGACTGACGGAACCCAAAAGCTGAATGGGGTGGCTTGGCTGCCCGTTGGCTCAGTCATTTAGATAATGGTTCTCAATTTTATCGAGGGAATAAAGAACGCTACGAGATGATCAGCGGCTTAACCCTGTCAAATTATAGCTGTTATCCAACAAAGGTTAGGCTTTCAGGGGGTAATTATGATAGTTTCAGCGCTATTGGTGAAGCAATTCCTTGACTTTCTCCAACAAGGGCTCGATCCGTATCGGCTTTTCCAAGAATTCATCCACCGGCAGATAATCTCCATCCGTCTTGGGCGAAAATTTCATGTGCATTTGCTGGGATATACCGGTCAACATTATGATAGGGATTTTTGAATAGTTCCGATATTCGGATTCAGGGTCCTGACTTCTGAGCTGGTAAGAGACTTGGAATCCTTCCGTTATGGTATCCATCATTACATCAAGGATAATAAGGTCCGGCCGAATTTCCTTGACCATCCTTAGGCCCCCGGTGCCATTTTCGGCGCTGAATACGTCGTAACCGTTGGCCTCCAAGCCAATCCGGATGAGCTCGACTACATCAGGATCATCATCCACAACCAGGATCTTTGGCTTATCCATCATTTTCCTCCTATCTTTTTTCTGCCAAACAGGGGATTGCGAAAACGTTCAATTAATGGGTTGAGCAAGAAATGCAGGGATCGTAAGCCCTCACGAGCATCTCCACCATAAGTTCAATTTCTTTATCTGGACGGTCTTTAATCTCGTCTACAAAAGCTTCCATGTCTTTCTGGATGTTTCCATGGTTCTGATTGGTGGGGATGACGCAATTGGCCCAGACGATCTCTCCCTCCCTGTTATACACGTATTCATGAAACAAGATTCCTCGTGGCACGTCCACAGCGCCTGTCCCCCGTCCGGCCTTAACAGAAACACTGGGTTTTTCTTCGATACTCCATTTCTTTAGAAGGTCATTCACCAGTTGAATTGAATCTTCCAAGGAATGAACGACTTCCACAAGCTGGGCAACATTATTCATGAAGGGATTGTAAATCATTGGTTTGAGCCCTACGGCCTCAGCGACTTCCTTGGCTTTCGGGACCAGCTTGTCATAATTCAAGTTTAACCGGGCAAGGGCACCGACCATATAAGAGTCCCTTTTGTGGCGTGTGAACTTAGCAGTAGAATGAGGGACGAGATATTCATTAACAATCTCTTTGTATTGCTCTACTGGCCATCTCCCCCCGTCTGTTGATCCAATCTCTCCATCGTAGAGTGGATATTCAGTTGGGTGGGTGAGTCCGATGTATTCGGTTTCCCTGGAAAATTGCGGAAAGCTCGAAACGAGATTCTTAAGAAAGTCTACGAGAGTCATTACGTCAGACCGAGCTGATTCCAATTTTTGGTACAAGGTCTCAAGCTCTTCCGTACTCGGCCACTTGGCAAACCCTCCGACTACAGGACGCTGCGGATGAGTTGTACGTCCTCCCAGCAAGTCAGACATTTCATTGGCTAAGCGATGGAGCCGTACAACGAGGAGCACCTCCTCCCGGTGAGAGGAGGCGAGTGGGATGACGCTCGGTTGGCCCGCCAGATCCGGAAGCACCAGGAACCCAAGATGAAGAACGTGGCTTTGAAGGTTCTCAGCATGCATGAGCAGCTTCCGCGTCTTAACTGTCTGTTCTGAGACAGTGATTCCCATGGCCGCCTCAGTGGCTTTTAAAGAACAGAGCGTATGACCAATAGAGCAAATTCCACAGATTCTCGAGGTGATATGTGCGGCCTCGTACCACTTCCGTCCACGAAGCGCAGCTTCAAAAAAGCGAGGGGCCTCAACCACCTGCCACTGACATTTTTCTACTTTCCCATCCGTTATCTTGATGTCGATATTTCCATGCCCCTCTACACGGGTCACATGGTGAACCTGTATGACCTTTTTCGCATTCATTTTGATACCTCCGAAAAGCCAGTATAGAGCCGAAATTTCTTAATGATGTCCGGTACGCTCAGGTCATATTTGGCCAGGATCTCCCGTTGTGAGTCTGCATTGGGGTTATCGACAAGGCCCCGGCATCCCCAGCAAAAACTTCCCTCTGTAACACAGCATGCCTTGCAGCCTGCCCGAGTAACAGGTCCCATACAGGACATTCCCATCTCGAAGACACATATATTTTCTGCCACCTTACATTCTGTACACACGGGGTAGTTAGGAATGTCCGGTCTTTTCCCGAGCAGAAGTGCTTTTACAACCATGGTAAATTCATCACGATTTATGGGACATCCGTGAATATCGAGATCCACCGGAACCACTGCTTTAAGAGGCCGCGCTGGGTATGTCTCATAGTTGTAAAACTTATCTCCATAAACAAATTTCCTCACGCTTTCTTGCTCCTGGAAATTTTTGAGCATATTGATACCACCCAACGTGGCACATGCGCCAAGCGCAACCAAGATCTTAGCATTTTTGCGGATTTCTGTAAGCCTAGCCTCATCTGAGCGACGGGTGATCGAACCTTCCACAAACGCAATGTCATACTTGTCTGAGTGCCCCTTCATGGCCTCTCTGAAACTCACAATCTCCACAGCCTCAACAACCTTCAAGAGGTCTTCTTCCAGATTTACGATCTGGAGCTGGTCCCCCTCGCATCCGGCAAAGTCAAAAAAAGCTACCCTTGGCTTATCCATCACAACGCCTCCTCTAGGTCAAAGATATCCGAATATCTGAAAACCGGGCCATCCTGGCAGACATAGAGATGATTGATCTGACAATGACCACACTTGCCCAGTCCGCATTTCATTCTTCGCTCCAGGGAAAGGAAGATTTGTGTATCAGGTATACCCCGTGCCTTTGCCTCCATTATGACAAATCGATACATCACCGGAGGGCCAACCACAACACAGTAGGTCCGGGAAGGGTCGACTTGAACTTTGGGGAAGAGGGTCGTGATTACTCCCACATGTCCCTTCCAATTCGGGTCTGACCGGTCTACTGTCTCCAGGTATCTTATGTCCTCCCGTCTTCTCCATTCCTCGAGCTCATCGAGAAAGAGTTGTTCCGAGGGGTTTCTGGCACCGAAGAGGATGGTAATCTCTCCATATTTCTTTCGTTGTTCAAGCACAAATTTGATGAAGGATCGTAAGGGAACCAATCCGATTCCACCAGCCACGAATAGGATGTCTTTTCCTCCGGCCTCTTCCACCGGGAAATAGGTACCAAAAGGACCACGGATCCCTATCTTATCCCCTGCCTTGAGGCGGTGCATAGCCGCGGTCAGATTTCCCACCTTGCGAATAGCCAGTTCAAAGGAGCTCGTTTTCCCAGGAGGTGAGGAGATCGATATGGGAGCCTCTCCGATCCCCAGGAGAGATACCTCTACAAACTGTCCAGGCTTGTGGCCTAAGGGTTTTCCGTTCGTGAAATTCAGTTCAAAAAGTTTTTCACTTTCAGTAAGTTTTTTGATTCGGGAGATCTCAGCCCATTTAGGCAGATAAGGTGAAACGTCTGGCAAGGGTTGGTTGGTCATAGATTGCCTCCTTATTCGGCACCTTCCTTTAACGTGTTAAAGACGTCTACAGGGTCAGCAATATCCGGGAGACAAGATGAGGCACATCGGCCACACCCAACGCAGGCGACATCATTTATTAATTTGTTAAACAGATATTGGCCCTTTCGGAAGAAACGATGGCGGTACCTTGATGTCCTGGTTTCACGGAAATTCTCACCGGTGGCAACCCTGGCGAAATCGGTGAGTAAACATCCATCCCAACGACGAAGACGTTGGCCATGGACGAGGTCAAGCGTCATATCATCCCACACATCAAAACAGTAGCAAGTCGGGCAGACCATGTTACATGTTCCGCAACTCAGGCATTTGCTTGCCTTTTCTTCCCACAGGGGGTTTGTGGCGGAATGCTCCAGCAGTACGGGGATCTCTCTTTTGGGGAAGGTGAGCCCCCTCTTTTTAGACATGTCGGAGATTTGAGAGCGTATGTCTAAACGCTTGACCGCGTCATCCTTGGAGGCCGGGCGAACGGCGGCATGCCGAGTCAGAAAATTGCTGCCCTTTTCACTTCCGATTTCAACAACATACCTTTCCCCGAGATCTGTGAGCATCAGGTCGAAGCCAGAGGAAACAGTAGCTGCCTCCATGGTGGCCCAGAAAGAGCGTGGCGCAACCCTTGTCGGGTCAACACCTATGAGCATGATCGCCTCTCTTCGTCTGAGATAGTGTGGATCCGGGTTACCGTCGGCAAAGACTCGATCCATTTGACTGATGGCCTTAAGGTCATAGGGATGCACGCCAAAAAGAACAAGTGGGTTGCCTTCAGTCACTTCTCTGGCCTCAGGCGAAGGGCCGGTAGTAAATTGGAAAAGTTCTTCTTTGGGGGGAAGAAGATACTTCTTGGGAGGTATCACCGTACAGTCGAAATCCAGGCACAGATCCTCAGGGACTTTGATAGGGGCATAAAAAAAGGATTGGCCATAAACCGACTGCCCTTTCTTCTTAACCCCTT
Source organism: Pseudomonadota bacterium (assembly GCA_043818015.1). Taxonomy (GTDB): domain Bacteria; phylum Desulfobacterota; class UBA8473; order UBA8473; family UBA8473; genus JBDRGH01. The sequence goes on along the minus strand of JBDRGH010000094.1, from coordinate 424 downwards.
CTACCTGAAAATTATCGATAAGATTCTGAACAAAGGGAGCTAGGTTAGACTTTTCAATAACCTGCAATTCCATATATCGCCTCCGTCCTCAGTTCATTATTATTCGGTTTTATACCGTTTGGATTTAATGAGCTCACGCTGAAAGACAGGTGTTTAGATAATTAATAAATTAGCACAGTTGGTTTAGAAAATGAAGGGAAATCTTCCCCTGCCTCAAAGATGAAACTCTTCTTTCAACCTGTTACAAAGCTGAGAGCTTTGAAAAAGTACCCCTTTTCGCTTCAGCAGACATTTTTTGACCCATCTAAGCTCGCTCCATTGAAAATTCACAAACTCACCCTTCGGGCTCAAACATGTGAATTTTCTACATTACGCTCGCCAAGGTGGGTTCCCCAAAAAATCTATGAATTCGCTCTCAGGGGAC
>JBDRGH010000093.1:0-4140 GCA_043818015.1 Pseudomonadota bacterium | reverse complement strand
CCTCGCTTGTGATATGAGGATTGCCTCCGAAAAGGCCAAATTGGGCGTGGGTTTTATAAATATGGGTTTGGTTTCCGACTATGGCGGGTTGTATTTCCTTCCCAGGCTGGTTGGTACAGCGAAGGCCCTGGAGCTCTACTTTACCGGGGATATGATCGACGCCAGGGAAGCCGAAAGAATAGGAATGGTCAACAGGGTCGTACCTCCTGAGGAGCTGGAAAAGGCCACGTATGACCTGGCGGCCAAGGTAGCGAAGAAGGCCCCTATAGCTGTCGGGATGATAAAGGAGGTGCTGTATAAGGGTCTCACTATGGATCTGGCCGAAGAGCTGGACCTGGAAGCAAATGCCCAGAGCATATGCCTCAAGACGGAGGATCACAGGGAGGGGGTCAGGGCCTTTTTAGAGAAGAGAGAACCGGTGTTCAAGGGGCTATGATCCTAGAGTGAGAAAGCATGATTTAGGATCCTTTCAGCCCTTGTTATAGAAAGTTCGATCTTATGATCTCTATACCGTCGAAGATTACGGGAGATCGAGGTAATTTTAGAGGCTATTCATGTAGGTTCACGAGTCGGAAGATTGATATAACCGAAGGATGGATAATGATGTAAAGGAGGAGGTAATGAGAGAGGTCTTTACCATGTGGAAATATACAAAGATGGTAGTCCTGACAGCACTTACTGCTGCGATCTACGCAGCGATACTCATTCCTTTCAAAGGGATTCCTATCATTCCCGGCTTTACTGAGATTCGCCCTGCTATCGTCGTCCCTATAGTCTTCGGTCTTCTCTTCGGTCCGGCAGGGGCGTGGGGTGCGGCCTTCGGGAATATCATAGGAGATTTTTTTGGTACGCTGTCTATTGCCAGTATCTTTGGCTTTGTAGGGAACTTCTTCTTTGGCTTTGTAGGGTATAAGATCTGGGGACACATGGGGTGGCTTTCATGCAAAAAGGACTTCAGGATAGCCTCAGGAAGACAGTTCTTGGAGTTTGCTTTGATCGTATTACTCTCGAGTGCAATATGTGCTGTCATTGTTAGCTGGGGCTTAGAGCTCCTGAAACTCCTACCATTTGCCGTAATCGGATCGGTCATCGCTCTCAATAATTTTCTGGGAGCTTTGATACTGGGTCCTTTCCTCATGTGGGTTTTATATTTGAGAGTGCAAAGGTGGGACCTCCTGTGGACTGATATCATGGACAGCGAAGACATGTCCTCTCACATCAGCCCGAGAATCGGTACACTCTTGATGTGGATTGGGGGAATTGGAGGATTGACTTTGGGTGTGATCCTTTCCACTGGTCTGTACGGGGCTACCTTGTTCACCTTTGGTACGGGAATCACAGGGAATATGGTAGTTCTTGGAGTAGCACCGTTTCTGGTACTGTTCTTTATAGGATGTTTACTTGTTTAGGGGTGGTCTCCTATCCTCCGTTCGTTGAAACCTTTGAACAGCTATTTCGTTCGTCCTGAAAAATTCCCTTTTCCGCTCCGCAGCACAGGTTTTTTGACCCATCTATGACTCACTTCAGGCATTTTCAGAAACTCTCCGCCTCTGGCGGATCAAACATCTGAAAATGCTTATCTTCCGCTTCGTCAAGATGGGTACCCCAAAAATCCTGTTCACCTGTCTGCGTGCAACGCACAGGCAGATGTTCGCCCCAAAGGAAATTTTTCATTTTTCAAGCCCAACTTGCCAGAACTCTCTCATTATAGTCGAAATGAGCCGGATGTCGCATTTGATTCAAATGTTGGGTAGGTGAATATCGGACTGATGATAAGTCGTCACGGATGATCAAAGATGGGATCTTTCTTCGAACAATGCAGGGGTAAGTTCCTCTGTCCCACCGATTGTATAAATCCTTCCTTTCCCAATTCTTGAAATCTCTCTCATGAGCCGTGGATTTGCGGACTTCTCATTGAGACAAATGCAAGATATACTTATACCTTTTCGCGCAGTCTTTGCAGCCTCGTCTATACAGTATCTCTGGGGAAAAGGTTTGGGAGCATTGGCATCTCCGTCAGAGATAAGGATGATATGTTGTTTGGCTTCACCCCTTCTTTGCCGGGTTAAGAGTGAACGCGCTTTTGAAAGCCCGTAGCCGATGTTGGTAAAAGCATTCTCATGAAGTTCTAAGTCTAGAACCTTCCTCGCAACCATATATGGATTACTGGTAATCTCGACTATGACATCGGCCATATTTGAGAATGTCACGACGCCGATTCTGTCCTTGTACTGTGTGCAAGCGAGGGCAAGTGCTATTGCACTCTCTTTTGCATACCAGAGCTTATCCAGTTGTATCATTGTGCCCGAGAGATCTATGGTTATTACGAGCTCTAACTTCTTTCTAATATCCTTTTTCGTTACTATTATATCTTCTCTCGTTATATAATTCCGTCGATTTCTTATAGCTTCTTTGATAGTGTCCTTTATGGACACATCTCGGTACCGATCTCCGAACCTGTATTTTCTTAAACCTATTATCCTTCCATCGCCGAGGTTCAACTTCTTTCCTGTCTTGTGCCCCCCCTCTCCAGATGAATTGTAGTAATCCCAGTATCTTGGGGCCAGCTTTTCGAGGAATATCGTGACCGCTTTTCTGGTCAAATTCCATCCCTTCTCACTCTTTTCGAGAATGCTTGCGTCTTTCAGCATGTCCAGGGTGTCTTCGAGGGCCTGTTCCGCCAGTCTCTTTTTGTACTCCTCAAACAACTTGTCCTGATCTTTACGTCTCTTTTCTATATCCCAAAGAAGCTCTTCGGTTATATCTTTCCTGTTTCCTGACGTAACATCTTGATCGAGTTTATCTTCCATTCTCTTATGTATTTTGGCGAGTTGTGATTCGGGGAATCTATAGATCCTCCGGAGCAGCAGGTCAAAATAACCCAGTTTTAAAGGCTGTTTGAATCGCTCTACCCGGAATATCTCTTCTATTAGATTCTGGACCTCCTCTTCTGTCAGCACGATCCCATATTTCTTCCGATTGCTGCCATAGAGGACGTCGTCTACTATTTCTCCAATTATCTCTTCAGGCTCTCTTATGGCCTCTGCATGAGGGGCTAGAGCGATCCTATGTGGTAAAGAGGCTTTTGAAGCTACTTTTAGGATTTCATTATCGTCTCTTGAGCTTATGCGCTTATAAACAGGGATCAGTTCAGCAAATTTGATCCCGCCTCTTGTACTTATCCCCCTCTTTATATCAGAATGGTTCCTCGTCTTGTGAACTATCTCGATCACCTTATCTTTGAGACTGTTCTCTATATGGTCTCCATCAAAAACTATCTGTCTTTCTACGTTACGATCTTTCAGGTAAGGTAGCTCAACGATATCAAAGTGATCAAGCATATCTGCGGATAGACGTCTCAACGCCTCTTCTCCACCCGTTGCGATGATTAAGACGTCGAGGGAAATTCTCTCTTCGTGGCCACCGACAGTTATAGTACCGTCCAGTCCGCTGAGGATGGTATTTAATACCCTTTCTGGTACCCTGTCTATGAAGTCTAACAGCAAAAATCCTCTATTTGCCCGCAGCAGTTTGCCCGGAGTAAATGTTCTTATATCATGGAGGCCGTATTCAAGAGCGGCTTCGGGGTCGATTCCACCAATCAAGTCTTCTGGAAGCAACTCGGGACTCCCCTGAATCCGCTTTACCCTCTGGGAAGCAGGTATAATCCTGGGCCTTACTCCCGATTCCGTCGTCCTGTTCATACACCAGGGGCAAGAAGGCTTTTGGGGGTGACAATTTACAGGACAGTCTCCTATGACCTCCATATCCCCAAGGATATCAGTGACTTTCGTCGCTAAAAAGGTCTTGCCGCTTCCCGGAGGTCCCAGGATAAGTAAATGGTGGCCTGAGTAGAGACTGGTGATTATCTCCTCTTTTTTCCTGTCATCCAGTTGAAAACCATCAAACAACCATTCTTTAGTTTCTTGTAAGTGACTGGGTTGGAGGCGAGCTCTGATTTCAGTTCTTAACAAGTTGAACTCCTTCCTCTATGATTGGCCGAGACCTTTGCATAACCTGCCAAGGCTTTGAAGAAGTCCCCTGAGAGCGAATTCATAGATTTTTTGGGGAACCCACCTTGGCGAGCGTAATGTAGAAAATTCACATGTTTGAGCCCGAAGGGTGAGTTTGTGAATTTTC
>JBDRGH010000092.1:0-5236 GCA_043818015.1 Pseudomonadota bacterium | reverse complement strand
AAGAAGGTATTGAAAAGTCAAGGGAAATGACGAAGAGTTGAAAGTTCAAAGTTGCGAGTTCCAATATGAAAATAGGAATATGCTGCTTTGAACTCACAACTTGGAACTCGGAACCCACATTACTCAGCTCAACCTCTATGCGCGGATCAGACCTACCCAAAATCTCAGCTTTATCTCATTGAAACGACCATAGATTTATGCTATACGGAAGAGAAGGATATCTACGGGTTAATCAGGGCACTCTGAGAAATGAAAAATTCCCTTTGGAGCGAAGATCTGCCTGTGCGTTGCACGCAGACAGGTGAACAGGATTTTTGGGGTACCCATCTTGACGAAGCGGAAGATATGCATTTTCAGGTGTCTGACCCGCCACAGGCGGGGAGTTTCTGAAAATGCCTGAAGCGAGTTATAGATGGGTCAAAAAACCTGTTTTAGAAAGCGGAAAAGGGAATTTTTCAGGACGAATTGATTGGTGTGGGCAGGCGCTGATCCATCTCTTTTTAAGCCCTCGGGGAAACCTTGAGCCCAATCCGTTATACTGTTTATGGGAGAAAACGAATGTTCAGATTCTCTGATCGGAGGAAGAAGGTTACATTCGCTTTGGCAGTACAGTTGGTTCTCCTGTCCCTTCTCATCCTACCAACAAATTCCTTTACCGCCAAAACGTATCAGATAACTATTGTCTATACGAACGACGTGCTCGGCGAAATTGACCCGTGTGGGTGAGAGGATGACATGCGTGGCGGTCTTGCCAGGAAGGCTACCTATCTTAAAGAATTAGAACAAGAAGGCAAAAACCTGCTCATAGTGGACTCTGGTGACCTCCTGTTCAAAGACTATGACTTACCGGAAGAGCAGAAGAACCAGCTGCAAGTGAAGGCCAACCTGATCGTCGACGCCTTCAACGGGATGGGATGCAGTGCCTTCAACATAGGGGAAAACGACCTGGCCCTCGGGGTAGGCTACCTCTTGAAAAAGGAAGCATCAGCACGGTTTCCATTCCTTTCAGCCAATCTGATAGACAGGAACAGCGGAAAGCCCCTCTTCAAACCCTATACCATCAAGGACATCAATGGCTTCAGGGTCGGTATCTTCGGTCTCATTACCCAGGACGTCCAGTCGAGACTTAACAGAGACGGATCAGGCAGTATCATAATCGCAGATCCTTTTGAAACAGCGGCAACTATGGTTGCTGAGTTGAATGACAAAACCGATCTGATCGTAGCCCTGACCCACCTCGGTCTACCTGCCGACCAGGAATTGGCCAAGAGTACCCCGGGGATCGATGTTATTATTGGTGGAAGAAGCAGGGTAAAGCTCGATCCCCCTCTTCTCATCAATAGCACACTCATTTTACAGGCATACAAAGAGGGGCAATACCTTGGAATACTGGACTTGACTATTAACGGGAAGGGCAGGACTAAAGATTTCGTTCAAAGAGTGACCTTCAAAAACAACATTGTTCCTTTGAGCGATACTATAAGAAACGATGTTTTCATCACCAATTTAATCGATAACTACAAGAGAGAGCTTTCCAGATTGGCCGAGGTTGACAATCTGCGTGGAGAGAAACCTCAAACCTTTGGCTCCCGCAGGGCAGTAGACATACAAGCTAATGGTTTTGTAGGCGAGGAGGTTTGCGGGATGTGTCATCCAAAGGAATACGAATCATGGAAAAAGACCGGCCACGCCAGGGCATACCAAAGTTTGATCAGGAAAGGCCGACAGTTCGATCTGGAGTGTATAGGCTGCCATACTACCGGATATGGCAAGAACGGCGGTTTTTCACGCTTACGTGATGTAGGGAATTTCAAAGGCGTACAGTGTGAAGAGTGTCATGGGCCGGGCGAAGGTCACGAGAAAGGAGGGGATATAACCAAGACCGTCAAAGAAGACGTGTGCCTCAGGTGCCACACGAGGAAACAGAGCCCTGCTTTTGAATACCAACAGTACCTGAAGGCCATCTCAAAAATGTCGGTCACGGGATTAGCCCGAGATCAGTGATCGTCGTAAGAGTACAAATGAGCCTTCGCGGTCGAAAGTTGTTGCACTAAGTGTGTCGTTGTGGTATGCTCCCACATGATTTTTCAAAGTCTTTCACCGTGAATGGACGACAGGCTCCTTACAACTTGGCGCCGGTCCCCCTCCCGAGACCTTCTCTTATGGCTATGTAAGACAGCCCGCGTTAGAAACGAACATTAAAAAGGAGTGTGACATGGGATTTTTAGATTTTCTCGGAAGAAAGAAAGTATTGACCTACGATCAGGTAAGAGAACTGATTCAGAACCAGGATTTGCACCAGCTAAAAAAGATCTCAGAGGTATCCTTTTCCACACGCCACAGATCGGGAGACACCCCTGCTTATTTTGCCGCTGAAAACGACCACAGGGAGTGTTTAAAGGTTATTGTCGAGAGGTCACCTGCTTCCTTGAAAATTCAGACCGCTGTTGGAGCAACACCCGCTTTCATAGCAGCGGAAAAGGGCCACCTCGATTGCCTTCGCATGATTGCCGGAAAGGCACTCGATACCCTGAAGGTCCAGACCGCTCGGGGTGTAATACCTGGCGCAACCCCAGCCTTTATAGCAACAGAAAGGGGCCAAAAGGAATGCCTCGAGTTTATCTTCGAAAAAGCTCCTGAAACCCTCAAAACCCCCAATAAAGATGGAGAGACCCCAGCCTTCGTAGCGGCGGAAAAAGGCCAAAAAGAATGCCTCGAATTTATCTTCGAAAAAGCACCCGACACGATCAGGACTCAAGATAACAGTGGAGCAACCCCCGCCTTTATAGCGGCGGAAAAAGGGAGAAAAGAGTGCCTGGAGTTTATTGCAGAAAAGGCGCCTGATACCCTCATGATCGAGAATAACAGGGGTGCGACACCACTCTCGATTGCTTCCTTGGAAAAGAACAAAGAGTGCGTGGACTTACTGCGAAACTACGTCGATTCTGAATTTTAGACTCTGAGTATCGAATTATCTGGCAGAGAAGCTTCAAACCAACAACAAATCAAGCGCGTCTCTTACACTTTTAGGTTCCTCTGCCATTTAGTTGGTGAAAAGGATTCGGGAATACAAGGATTCAAGGGGTCAAGTGTTTGTTTTCCAACGATTTTATAAGCGCCTTGAACATCCTCTCAACCTCTCCTATCCAATCTTGAAGTTTGTTTAACTCCCCAGCCTCAATGTAACCCAAGTCTCCAGATAATAATATTTGAGTCTCTAACTCACAATTCGAACCATACGCTCTATATAAAGACCGAATAAATATCCCACTCGAATCCCTGAATCCTAGACCCCTTGAATCCTCTTTATCAATTAACTAATTTGGAGATCATCACACTTTGATAACACGTGAACTCAAATAATGTCTCAGGCATAGCCTGATGTTAGAGATAACGTCCTTTCTGCTGTTTACAATGAAGAGAAAGTCGTTGATGTGAAAAAGCTCATCAACGAGCCTTTGGATAGCGTATTTTCCCCGAGCTTTATTGCCATAACGGTTTTTGAGTTCCTCCTCAAACATAACCACTATCTTGTCCTTCATCCTCAATTCGGTATCTACAAAGAAGAGAGCGACATGCGGTATTAGGTCGTTTATCCTGTTTATAAAGGCACTAACCTCTTTAATCTCTATACCCTTTGGGGGGGAGGATTTGACCTCTACGTAGACAATCTGTTGTTCCCATTTTGCAATGACATCATAATCTCCTCCAGACGGTGTATCTTTGAGGCTTACACCATATATGGCGGGAGAGAGAAACTCCCTCTTGAATATCTCTGCGATAAACCATTCCAGCGTCGGACCGAAACTACGGATGGGGCCGGGTTTGACCCTATATCGCTGGCTTTGAAGAGCCTCTACAGCTCCTACTTCCTCCAAAAAGTCCAAATACTTTTTTGCAGTTTCCTTAGAATAGTATCTCGTCGAGTTTCGGATTTCGAAGCAATTTTCGTCTCTTATGAGGTCTCTCAGAAAGAGCCTGAAGGAGTATTTCTTTAAGGTTTCGTAGAAAACATCTTTCAAATCTTTCGGAGCATCCTTGGGAATAAATAACCCCTCAGTTGGATTCTCTCGAAATACCGTCAGTCCCCTCATTTGAAGTGCATCATCCAGGGATGCGCTGCCCTGTAACTCGATCGTGTTTTTCAGGTTTGCCACGTCTTTACAGAGCTGCCTTACTTCGTTTTCCAACCGGGCAAATTCGTTCGATAGGTCATCTTTCTTCATGGAGCGATCCTCGGCTCTTCTCCGTCCCTGACCCTTTGAATCCTCTCAATCCATCAACTAATTTGGGGATAATCCCGATCCTTTTAATTAAGCTTGTCCCAAACAATAAGAAGTTAAGCCAGTATTTGCGGAATCACCATCCAACGGACCGACCAGGTTGCTGACTCAACCCTTCCGAGACAAACAACCCCACCCATCTGGAAATCTACTGGCCTTTTGCTTTCATCTTGACAGAGGAGAAGCGCGGATAGTTTACCAAGGTGAGGTAGGTGGCCTACCAACACAATGTCTTCTTCTCTTTCAGCCAGACGGCCCGCCCACGTTGAAGGATCGGCGAGGGGTTCTAACCCGTCGACTTGTTTGACCCCCTCAGAAGGATTCAAATACTCAGCCAGCACCTCAGCCGTCTGTCGAGCCCTGGTCTTTCCACTTTGCATGATGCTCGTCACTTTAACATTGGTATGCTGAGCCACAAAGGCGGCTAGCTTGCGGATGTCGGACCATCCCCTCTCTGAGAGAGGCCGCTCGGGGTCCTCCTCCTCCCGTTTTGGCTCAGCATGTTGCACCAAATACACGTTCATTTTCACCACCTCCTTATCAACCACTATACGGAACTGAGTATTACAAGAGTCTGAGGGTTCCGGTAGTCGCTTTTTCAGTCATACTCCTCGTCTGCCCATTCATCCACTAATGTCCATGCTTCTACATACTTTTTCAAGGCATCACCTTCATCCAAGAATCGTGAAACCCTGGACAGTCCTGAATATGACTGATTGAAATAGTTCCGTCCAGTATATTCAATCCCGGGCTTCATCAGATACAAATTCTCCTTGGCCCTGGTTGTAGCTACATACAACAACCTTCTCTCTTCTCCAATATTTTCCTCACTATCCAAAGAGTATTGAGATGGTAAATGACCGTCAACGAGAAAAATTATGAAGACAGTATGCCATTCAAGTCCCTTCGCCGAATGGATCGTGGACAAAACCAATTCCCCTTCTTCTCCATCA
>JBDRGH010000091.1:0-5270 GCA_043818015.1 Pseudomonadota bacterium | reverse complement strand
GGATTTATTCTTCAAAAATAAAGCCCCCATGAGAATATGTTACCCTCAATGGGGGCTTTATACAGACTATTTTAATGCTGATTATTTCACTGCATCCTTTAAGGCTTTGCCCGGGACAAACTTTGCGACTTTCTTTGCGTTTATTTTGATCAATTCCCCAGTGCGTGGATTCCGTCCTTTTCTAGCCTTCCTTTTTGCCACCTTAAAGGTTCCAAAGCCAACGAGTGTAACCGTATCTTTCTTTTTCAACGCCTTGGCGATACTCCCAAAAACACAATTGACTGCTGCTTGGGCATCTTTTTTGGTGCTGACCACTTTTGCTACTTCGTTAACTAAATCTGCTTTGTTCATGTTACCTCCTACTTTTTTTGAAATCATAGGGTTACTACATTCTGGTAATCATTTAACCATACAGTTACCTATACCTCAATTATGAGAATGCGTCACTGAATCAGACTAATATATCGACATTCATAGTCTAATACCTTAGATATTTTTTTGACTAGCTCTCTGTTCTAATACTGTTGTAACGTGAAGATACCCCCTGGAATGGGGATCAGGGGGGATGTTGGTTCCAAAACAACTTACGAGTCAAGAAAGCGGGTCAATATGGTTCAGTACAAAATATTTATTATCAATCTAGAACAAATTATATTCGCGTTTCATCTTATGGACTATTCCGTCTGCTATTGGTTTGCAAAGTTTAGTGTCACTACCACGACATTCTAACGAGGGAACATGCCAATTGCACCCTCTAGGACCAGGATCTTGATACCAAATAGTATCAAAAGTACAATCCACACATTCTGCATGTTTAGATAATTCCTCATTAAGCCTTTTCAACAATTCTTCTTCTGTAAGCTTTTGCCTCTTCATAGGTAATTAGCCCCCAATCATTTCGGGCACACTTTCTCGTCACGCCCTTCAAGAATTGCCCACAAAGATGGTGGAGATGGGGGGATTCGAACCCCCGACCCCTGCCGTGCGAAAGCAGTGCTCTCCCCCTGAGCTACATCCCCTACAGCGTATCATCCGCAAAAGTCAGAGACTATGTCAAAAAGTACTCTTGTCCCGTAAAGCAGACTTTCTATAGATATTCTTTCATTATGGCCGTGCATCTTTTCGAGGTGAGATGAGAGGGGCTCCCCTATCTTCAACGGAGCAAATCCGTAGGCTGTAATCCCTTTTTCCCTGAAGAATCTGGAATCGCTTGCCCCAGACGATATGAACGGTATCAATCTGGCCTGAGGATCATGCCGTTTGGTACACTTCTCAATAGTGGAATAGAGTTCGGTTGGTATTTTTGACTCTGTGGGAACAGACGAACCGAGAATCTCGATGTCGAAATCTGCGAGACCTTTCAAAACCTCTTTCAATTCTCCGATTATGCTTTCGGGCTTCTCACCAGGAAGCATTCTGCAGTCTATCTCGCAGTGACATTCGCTCGGGATAACATTGGTCTTCTTTCCACCCTGGACAACGGTAGGGACAAAGGTATTATGGAGCATGGTATTCAGGATGGTTCTTAATCCCTGGTCTGGAATCCTTGCAAGGACCTGGGAAGACGAGGCATCGTTGAGCAACCCTAAAAACGCCTTTTCATCCATGAAGTTCTGTTCCTTTGCAAGGCCTTCGATGAACCTCGTTGTTATGGGAGATCGTTGCAATCGAGATTGGTACTTGCCTATTCGTTCAATAACCGCCGCCATATCAGATATGCAGTTTTTTCCGTGGGGCATAGAGGCGTGGCCAGGCGTGCCTTTGAATGTAAGCCTTATCCAGCAGACCCCTTTTTCCGCTGTCTGACAGAGGTAAAGACTCTTGTTGTTGACGGAAAAACCGGCAATTCCGCCTTCGTTGATAACAAAATCGGTCTTCATCAGGCCAAAGTGTTTCTTGAGCATCCATTCAACGCCGTATTTCCCTCCTGCTTCTTCATCACTGGTAGCGGCGAATATTATGTCTCTCCGAGACTTGAAGCCAGTTCTCCTCAGTAAGAGAAGCACCATCAGCTCCATTACCCCAAGAGATTTACAGTCAAAGGCCCCTCTACCCCATATTTCGCCTCTCTCTACTTTGCCCGAAAAGGGGGGATGAATCCACTTATCCGCCTCGGCAGGTACTACGTCTATGTGGTGCAACAGGAGAAGCGGAGTTAGGCTTCCGTCACCTTTATATCTGGCAACAATATTTCCCCTCCCTTTCTCAGACTCTAAGACCGTGCACTCAAACCCTTCATTCTCCAGCATCGCCTTTAAGAATAGAGCTCCGTTTATTTCGTTACCGGGGGGGTTGGTCGTATCTATCTGGATATAGAGACTCAGAATTTTTGTAGCTTCGTCCTTTACCTGTTCCCAGTTGATCTTTTTTGCTTCCATGGGACCTTTACCTTATGAATAGTTGCACGTTCTGAGTTGAAGGTTGAAACGTAAAAACTTAAGCCTAACTCTCTAACTCCTCAACCCCATCCCTCCTACTTCTGTAACTCAGCAAGCCTCGATTCAAAATCTCTCTTTTCCTTTTCTACCCACTCCGTCTCCCTATGGATTTGATCTTTTAACCCTGGAAGCCCCAGATTTCCGGCAGCACCAATATGTTTTCTTGAAAGGATATTCTTGCAGGAGTGGGTGATCTGAAGCTTATCTAAGTTGGCCGCAACCTCTCGATAAGCGTCTCTAAAGGGGATCCCCTCCCTTACTAACTCCAATGCTCTGTCTGTCGCAAATACCTCTGGAGTACATGATCTTTCCAGAACGTCTTTGTTAACTTTCAAGCGGGACACCACCAGATCACAGACCCTTATAGAAGAATCCACGAGATCCATACCCTTCAGGAAGGGGGCTTTGGTCTCCTGAAAGTCCCGGTTATAGCCAGACGGTAATGCCTTAATAATAGTCATAACTTGAAATAGATACGAAAGCATGGTAGAGGTCTTTGCCCTTATCAGCTCCATACCGGCAGGGTTCCTTTTTTGAGGCATTATGCTGCTGCCACAACAAAGCTCTTCCGGGAGGGTGAAATAATTAAACTCCCGTATACTGAAGAGAATGAGATCGCTCGCCAACTTGCTCAGGTCCAACATAACCTGGCATAGAGAGGACAGGATAATTGACTCTATCTTTCCACGGCTGTTATTTGCATACAAAACATTATTTTGGACCTTCTCAAAGCCTAGAAGGTCAGATGTTAATTGTCTGTCGATATCGAGAGGCACTCCGTAGCTCGCCGCTGAACCCAGAGGGCACTGGTTGTTGAGCTTATAAGCAGTTCTTGTTAGAATGGAATCATCCAACAGGGACTCTAACAAGGCGGATGCCCACAACCCTACCGAAGAGGGCATAGCGGGCTGTGTATGAGTACGCCCAGGCATTATAACCGCTTCATTTTCTTTACTGAACTGCCACAGCGTTTGGCAAAACCCCAGGAGATTTTTTTGAATCAGGAGAAGTTTTTCCTTGGTGTAAAGTCTGAGATCGACCAAGATCTGGTCATTCCTTGAACGAGCCGTATGAATCTTTTTGCCAAGATCGCCCAGTTTACCGGTCAGGTAGTTTTCAACCTTTGTGTGAACGTCCTCATCTTCCACATGAATTGGGAACCTATCTTCACTTTGAAGTTTTAGTATCTCTAATAATGTACCCTTCAGTTTGACAAACTCATCTTCTTTTAATATTTTTATCTTGGTAAGCATCCTTGCATGGGCTATGCTTCCCAGGACGTCCATCCTTATCAGTTTTTGGTCGAGTAAGAAGTCATCTCCAACCGTAAACTCTTCCATTTCATCGTCTAATGAGTAACCTTTTTCCCATAGTTTCGTCAATTTTTTTACCTCTCTGTCCTATCAGTCGTTACTGGGAAGTGAAAAAATCCCTTTGGAGAAAGCCTCAGCAGAATTCTTGAGGACCGCATCTGGAACCCCCGGAGGGGCGATAGATAAGTCTGCATTTGGCAAATTTGCCCGCTAGAGGCTGAAAGTTCCCGAACCTGCGTGGAGCGAGTCCTCGGTGGGTAAAAAAGCCGCACCGGGTAGGCGGAATAGGAAACATGTTCAATTTGAACCGATTATTTTCCGGTTAACTTCTTATTTCTCTTTGCTATTATCTCAAAGGGCAACCCCCTGATGTGGGCAGCATCTGCGCACATTCTCTGATCAAACCCCCCAGTTTTAATCGACCTGATCTCCGGGTAGAACAACCCTGTATCGCTTTCTCTCTCTAAGATATCTATATTCCCCTTGTAGAGTTTTATCTTGTATTTACCATTTACTACCCTTTGAGATGACGCAATAAAGGCATCTAGGTCTTCTTTCAGTGGATGATAGGCCATACCATGATAGACCAGGTATGCCCATTTTTGGTCGACCATTTTCTTGAATTGTATTTCGTCTTTGGTCAGGCAAAACTGCTCCAGATCTCGGTGGAGCTTGAGGATAATGGTGGCCGCAGGCGCCTCGTACAACTCCCTGCTCTTTAGATCCATGATTCCGTCTTCAAACATGTCGATCTTGCCAACGGCGTGTCTGCCGCCAATTTCGTTTAGCTCTGGCACTAAGTCTCCAAGAAGCATATCTCTTCCATCTAACGCAACAGGTATCCCCTTTTCAAACCTCAATTCTAAAATGGTAGCTTGATCTGGAGCCAGCTCTGGTGGCTGGTACCACATCCATATATCCTGTGGCACTTCCTGGTTTAAATCGATCGCCCCGCTGGCGATAGATCTACACCACATAGTCTTATCATCTCCGCCAGCTATCTGCTCTGTCACCAGAATACCCCATCCTTCACACAACTCCTTTTCTTCCAATCTGGTCAAATCAAAGTCCCTGACCGGAACCAGAATCTCCAAATGGGGGGCAAACATCTTAAAGACATTGTGCATTCTATACTGATCGTTCCCTTTACCGCTTGATCCCTCCATGATGGCATCACAGTCATTTGCAACTGCCACCTCGGCCACCTTTCTTGCTATCAACTGGCGAGTCATTGATGTAGAGACTGGGTATCCGAGATAGTCTGAATTTGCCTGGATTGCCCTTACTATCCACTGTTGGGTGAACTCTTCCTTTGCCTCTATCCATACTGGTTGAATGCCCAACTCCGTTGCCTTAACCTTACACTCTTCGATCTCTTGTTTTCCCTGACCTACATCCACGGTCACTGGTACGATCTCGCTTGCCTTGTATTTCCTTCTGAGGAGTTCAATTCCTAAAGAGGAATCGAGACCCCCCGAATAGGCCACAGCAGCCTTACGGACTTTAGGAACCTGGGTTG
>JBDRGH010000090.1:0-2536 GCA_043818015.1 Pseudomonadota bacterium | reverse complement strand
GTAGCAAGTGTGTTATAGCGGCAGAGATGACCCCTGATTGCATTTTGAAGGAGATAGAAAGAGGGCAAGCAACTCACACATTCATAGGATCTCCTTCCTTGATTGAGGTCCTCGATCACCCGAATGTTGCCAAATATGATTTAAGTAGCGTGAGTTTTATTGTTCTCGGCGGAGCGCCTCTATCTTCCGAGATTTTCAAAAGGGCCATAAGAGTTTTCGGCAATGTCTTTGGCGCCGTGTTTGGCCTCGCAGAGTGTGGTCCTATAACCGGCCTGCGACCCGACGAACTCGTCGTAGAAGGATCTCCCGAAGAGATGAAAAGATTACAATCCTGTGGCAGGGAAGCTATCAATGCAGATGTAAGGATAGTTGATGACCAGGGGAATGACCTTCCTTCACGTGAACTCGGTGAAGTTATAGTGAAGGGTGATTGCGTCATGAAGGAATACCTGAAAGCACCCCAGGCAACAGAACAGGCAATAAGAGGTGGGTGGCTTTACACAGGGGACATGGCTACCAGAGACAAAGATGGTTACATATACGTACAGGGAAGAAAGAAAGACATGATAACGACTTCAGGAAGAACAGTCGTAGCTTCGGAAATTGAGGACGTACTCTACGAGCAACCCTCTGTTAAAGAAGCAGCAGTGGTAGGTGTACCCGACGAGGACCTTGGACAAGCTATAAAGGCCGTCATTGTACTGCGAGAAGGAGAAGAATTGAGCGAGGGAACAGTCATAGAGCTCTGTAAGAAGAGCCTTCCTGATTTTGCTATCCCCAAATTTGTAGAGTTTGTTACCGCGCTTCCGAAGAGTACGGTCGGGAAGATACTGAAACACAAACTCGGCTGATACGAAAATATCCCTTCGCTGTTATCTTGCATCATGAAGAAAAGCTCTTTCTATATCCTTTGTTCTGGGGGAATACTTAATTACGTGGTCTGGGGTGAGATGCAGGGTGACGAGACACTCATGGTTAAGTTCAGCCGTGAGGCTCTGATCCGAGCCTCATACCGGAGCAGGAGAATGTGCTCCAGGTGGGCGGTGCTGTCACGGGCGAGGATACCATCATGGTGATCGACCGCGGCGGTAAAAAGAAGTAAGCGCGTCTTTTTCTGCAAAACAGGGCAGGGTCAAGAACGGCCCTGCCTTCTTTATTTAGATCTTGTGTTTCCGATTGTTATTTGAAGAGCTTTGATTGGTGATATCAAACTTGAAAGTTTCAAAGAAGCTAAGGAGAGTCGAAAGAAAGCGTCTTGACACTGATATAAACTAGTAGTACTAATCTTTTGAGCAGAAAGGGAATGCGATCAGGCTAAACCGGCTAAGAACCAAATGACGACCCCTAGTCTGGAAGCGTATAAGTTATCTTCTTCGTTAATTTGGGGTTGGCTGCGGCTTTTGGGATTGGGCAACGGGCTATTATCGGTCGAATAACATTTTGCTAACTGAACTCGGCATGATGAGATTGGAAACGGCATGCTAAGAGTTCAGCCACAGGCAGGAGGAAGAAAATGGATTTCAATTTTTCACAAGAACCATGGAATCTCCTTGTTCGTATTCTTGCTGCAGCTGCTTTCGGTGGAATACTGGGCCTGGAGCGAGATATCCATGGGAGGGGGGCAGGCCTGCGAACCCATCTGTTGGTGAGTGCCGGGGCGGCTTTGTTCACGATCCTTTCAACGCACATTGCAACGTTTGGTATCGTCACCTCGCCTGGGTTCACCAAGGTCACCGACCCGGGTAGAATCGCAGCACAAATAGTCACAGGCATCGGTTTTCTTGGCGCAGGAGTTATCATAAGAGAGGGATTTACGATTCGTGGGCTTACAACTGCGGCATGCCTATGGATAGCGGCAGCCATTGGTATGGCTACAGGGGCAGGGTTCTACTTCATTGCAAGTATTACAACAGTTCTTGGCCTCTTTTCGCTCACGTTCCTGCGGGGGTTTGAAAAGTTCTATCGCAAGGACGTGTACAGGGATCTCGAAGTGTCGGTTTCCAATGAGGTAGATGTCAACAGAGTGGTCGAGGCGGTGCAAAGCAAGGAGGTAATGATCACCTTTTTCGGTCTGGAGCGTGACTATGAAACTCAAACGACCACTGCCAAAATGTCACTACGTATATTCTATAAAGGGAATGCTGACAAGTTGTCCCAGCTTATAGTGGGAAAACTTGAAGAGAGTCATATACCCCTGAAAACCATAAAGTGGCTACGATGTTGATCAGGTCGTTGCAACTTTTCTTTCACCCTCTTCACTTAGTGACCCGCTGGGACAAGAGGATAGTTCTGGGTTATCTGTATGATGTTCCCTGTTCTTAACCCATTAATACAAAAACCCATTGCTCCTTGTTCTGCCAATGTTTCCATGTCATCCAGCGTGCGAGGTCCAATTATTGGTCCTGGGGGACGTAGATTCTTACTATCTTATCGGGTATAGCTGTAAATAAATCTCCGTAGGAAGGATTGTTTTTTTGGCTATATATCATGTCTTGCTTGATGGTACGCGGTACTTTATTAGAAAAATCATCGATTG
>JBDRGH010000089.1:0-8604 GCA_043818015.1 Pseudomonadota bacterium | reverse complement strand
TCACCCCTTTGCAAAAATCCTTTTATTTCCGCTACGTTCTCCAATCCATCAGGAGAAGGCGAAGCAAAAGGAGAGATGAATATTGCTATGAGCAGAGATAGCAATAGACCAATAACAATGAAAGTTCTCATCTTTATGTCTCCCATACTATGCCTCCATTTTCCTTACTGTCGGAGTATACGGGTAATTGTAAGTCTCAACGAGATCGGGCCTCGTCTTTAAGATGACGCCCAAGACAGCAGTTGTGATTATGGCCTCTCCAATACCTATCAACACATGGACAGAAACCATTGCAGGAAGTACCACACCCAGAGGAGAGGTACCTGAAATAGCCAATTCAACGGAACATGCGGTTGCCCCCAAAACAACAGACAGCCATGAACTTATGGCAACTGAAACTAAATATCCCCCCTTATTTTTTGGCAAGATGAATTTCAGTACTACCAGAATGTAATAAGCTAATACACCCCCAATTATACCCATATTGAAGATATTGGTACCCAGTGCTGTAAGCCCGCCATCTGCAAATAAGAGGCACTGTATGGCAAGTACCACCGCCATTATGAGACAGCTTATCCATGGTCCTAAAAGCGAGGCTGCTAAGAGTGCTCCTAAGAAGTGACCACTAGTTCCTCCGGCCACGGGGAAATTGAGCATCTGGGCAGCAAATATAAATGCGGCTACTACCCCCAAAAGGGGAACTTGTTTATCTCCCAGCTTTTTATTCGCCTCTCTGACTGCATATACAGAAATTCCGCCAGATATAATGTAGGTTATGATATTTACCCCACCGCTTACAAATCCATCAGGCACGTGCATCTGCACCCTCCTTTCTTGAACGTGGCGAGAAAATGAAAAAGCCACGAAGGCACTTTTCGGTCTTCTGACCTCTTTAAAGCCTTCGTGGCTCTTCTTCAGAGAAAATGAGTTTTTGATCCAGAGTTCTATTAGCTACATTGAATTACTATAAACCGCACCACCATGGATGTCAAGAAAAAAACCTGCCTCTGCAACCCTTCGCACACAATCCGACATGTCTGAGAATTGGTTGCAGGCGAGACCAATCTAGGAGCAATTCACAACCTCTTGATTGCTGAGGCAACCATCTTTACACTGTTCCGACCCCAAAAAAAACCTTGCTTTGAGATAGGCATATTGCTAAAATTAAAACAACCAACGCCTTACAATACAGGTAAATGTGAGGGTATGCCTTGCTGTCAAAGGTTTTGAGCGGCGCTATCATGGGGGTTGATGCTTACAAAGTGGAGGTAGAGGTGGACATCGCCCTCGGACTACCATCTTTCTCAACCGTCGGTCTCCCCGACGGGGCAGGGAAGGAAAGTAAGGACCGTGTAAAATCTGCCGTGAAGAACTCAGGATACGAATTTCCATCGAAGAAGATTACAGTAAACCTTGCACCAGCCGATATTAAAAAGGAAGGGGCTGCCTTTGACCTACCCATAGCTATAGGAATCCTGGCTGCTACTGGCGTAGTTGAAAAGAGGAGGCTTACCGACTTCCTGGTTCTAGGAGAACTGTCGTTGGATGGAAGGATAAAACCTGTTAGAGGGTCCCTACCGATAGCCGCAGCAATGAGAGATAAAGGAATCAAGGGAGTGATAATACCCAAGAGTAATGGCAAGGAAGCTGCCGTAGTAAAGGGCATCGATGTTTTTGCGATTGAGACTCTGGCAGATGTAGTCGACTTTCTCAACGATTCTCTATCTCTTGAACCAACCACCGTTGATTTAGACGATATATTTAGAAACAATCTGACGTATCCACTTGACTTCAGCGAAGTGAAGGGACAGGAACATGCCAAAAGAGCCTTAGAGATAGCCGCTGCTGGAGGTCATAACGTAATCATGGTAGGCCCTCCTGGCTCCGGCAAGACGATGCTTGCGAAGAGAATCCCCACTATCCTCCCTGATATGTCATTTGAGGAGGCGATAGAGACGACGAAGGTACATAGTGTGATGGGCTTACTCGATGATAACAGTGCCCTGATAGTTAGGCGACCGTTCCGCTCTCCCCACCATACTATCTCAGATGCAGGATTGATTGGAGGTGGACAGATCCCTAAGCCTGGGGAAGTAAGTCTGTCACACAACGGGGTTCTCTCTTTCTGGACGAGTTACCAGAGTTTAAGAAGAATGTGCTGGAGGTTATGCGGCAGCCCATAGAAGACGGAAGAGTTACCATTTCGAGGGCCGTGACCTCGCTCACGTATCCGGCGCAATTCATGCTGGTAGCAGCGATGAATCCGTGTCCATGCGGATTTTATACTGACCCTCACCATGAATGCAGCTGTACTGTTCCACAAATCCAAAGGTACAAAGCAAGGGTATCGGGGCCTTTGTTGGACCGAATTGATATACATATCGAGGTACCATCAGTGAGATATAAAGACCTTTCTGATGAGAGATCAGGAGAACCTTCTGAGAGTATCAGGAGAAGGGTAAACTATGCCAGGGATGTCCAGACGAAGCGATTTCATGGGAAGAAAATCCACTGCAATGCCCACATGACCACTCGATATATTAAAAGGCACTGCGGGATAGGAGAGGAATCCCAGAAACTTTTAGAAAACGCTATCGACAAGCTAGGTCTGAGTGCCAGGGCATATACGCGAATTCTCAAGGTTGCCCGCACCATAGCTGACCTTGAGGGAAGAGACGAGATTTCTCAATACGATATTTCTGAGGCTATACAATACCGAAGTCTCGATAGAAGCCCCTCTTAGAGAAAAGAGAAGATGCAAATCAAGAGAGACAAATTCCCTATAAACAGAATTACGTCTGAACGAAAAAGGGGTAGGCGCCTTGTAAAAATCATCGCTGCTACGTTACTCATCCCTCTCAGTATTGTGATGCTCTCGGCTGTGGGGATTTATTACTACTTCAGCCAAGATCTCCCGGATCTTTCTCTATTAAAGAATTACCATCCAAACATCACAACGAAGGTCTACTCTGATCAAGGAGAATTAATAGGTGAATTCTATGTCGAGAGACGGATCATAGTCCCCATAACAAGAATCCCCAAGATGCTCATAGAGGCCTTCGTAGCTGCTGAAGATAGCCGTTTTTATGAACACAGGGGTATCAATCTTCCAAGTGTAATCAGGGCCTTTTTCAAAAATATTGAGGCAGGTAGGGTTGTCCAGGGTGGCAGTACAATAACTCAGCAAGTCACGAAGTACTTTCTGCTCTCGCCGGAGAGGCGTTTCTCAAGAAAGATAAGGGAAGCTATTCTAGCTTATCGCATAGAGAACCAGCTTTCGAAAGAGAATATATTATTTCTCTACTTGAACCAGATTTATCTGGGTCATGGTGCTTACGGTGTAGAATCGGCGGCCCAGACTTACTTTGACAAGCATGTAGAAGATCTAAATCTGGGTGAGTGTGCCATACTTGCAGGACTTCCAAAGGCTCCTAATCGGTATTCACCATTTACGAAGCCTGAAATCGCACGGAAACGGCAAGCCTATGTTTTAAAGCAAATGCTTAAAGACGGATATATAAATACGAGACAGTTCAACGAGGCATTGAATGCAACTTTACACTTGGATACCAAGAAAAACGGACAAGTCTTGCGGGCGCCATATTTCGCTGAGCATATCCGGAGGTATATAGAAGGGAAATATGGGAGCGATACCCTGTACAAAGACGGATTGCAAGTTTATTCCACTGTCAATCTGTCTATGCAAGATGCCGCGGAGAGGGCCTTAGAATCGGGACTTATGGACCTAGAAAAAAGAGCTAACTATCAGGAGCTTGAGCAAAGCATCGAGGTTCAGGGAGCTTTGATATGCATGGACCCGCATACTGGACATATTAAGGCAATGGTGGGGGGAAGGGATTTTGGAAAGACCCAATTTAACCGGGCCATTCAAGCCAAAAGACAAGCAGGATCGGCATTTAAACCCATGATTTATGCAGCTGCTTTAGACAGTGGTTATACACCGGCAACAATTATTATTGACTCACCAATTATCTATGATGATCCGATAAAAGAAGAGACCTGGAAGCCTAAGAATTTTGAAAGAAAGTTCCACGGACCTATTACCTTTCGAGAGGCACTAGCTAAATCCAGAAATGTTGTCACAGTGAAAATCCTAAAAGATATAGGCATAGATTATGCGGCCAGCTATGCGAAGCTTCTTGGAATAACGTCTCAACTCAACATGGATCTAACAATGGCCCTTGGTTCCTCCAGTGTCTCACTGTTAGAATTGACCGGGGCGTATGGAGTCTTTGTGGCCCAAGGGAAAAGGGCCAAGCCTATTTTTATAACAAGGGTAATCGACCGGGAGGGTAGAACACTAGAGCAGAATGAACCACAGGTAGAAGAAGTCATTAGCCCACAAACCGCCTATCTTATGACAAATCTTTTGAAAGGCGTTGTTGAAAATGGTACGGGTTGGAGGGCAAAAGTCCTGCATAGACCCGTTGGAGGCAAAACCGGTACATCAAACAATGAGGTGGATGCATGGTTTATAGGATTTACGCCGAATCTCATCGCCGGCACGTGGGTGGGTTTCGATGACCACCGAAACCTCGGAGAACACGAAACCGGTTCCGGGGCAGCTGCCCCAATCTGGGTTCAGTTTATGAAAGAGGTACTAAGAGACAAGCCGATAAGGGACTTTCCTGTCCCCGATGGCATCGTATTTGTGAAGACTGACCGCAAGACCGGCCTCCTGGCTAGTCCCAAGTCGACCAGTATTATATTCGAATCGTTCGAGGAAGGCACTGCTCCAACAGAAGATTCTAACGAGGCTGCACAATCAAGGGCAGCAGACTTCTTCAGACTTGATACAAATTGAAAAACTGGGGTCTAGTCCATAAGGTGGGCCCTTTTTATCCGGTGGGAACATGGATAACGGCGAGTATCTTCGTCTCCTTACCTTCACGGCACTGGACACGATGCGGGATGGTAGAATCGTAGTAGATACAATCACCAGGGTGTAAAACATCCGTGTACTCATCCAACGTAATCTCCATATCACCTTCCAACACAAAGATAAACTCTTCTCCTTCGTGAGTAAACACATTCTTGTCCTCTATCGTTGCTGGCTCTAAGGTAATGAAGAAGGGCTCCATATGTCTTCCCTTCTTATCAAAGGCGAGGGATTCATACGAATAACCATACTTCACGCCCTCCTTAGATGCAACCCTTGAGACACTCTTTCTCTCATCCTTTCGGACAATTGTGAAAGGAGCTTTTGACGTATCCCAAAAGAATCGTCCTATTTCAACATCTAACGCCTTTGAAAGCTTTACTAATGTACCAAGGGGGGGAGAGACTAAGTGATTCTCTATCTGAGAGAGCAGAGCAGAGGAGAATCCAGACCTCTCAGCTACATCTGTCAGGGAAAGCCCCTTACTTTGTCGAATCTGTTTTATCCTTTCCCCAACCTTTATCTCCCATTCAGCTTTCTTCGTGGGCATCACTTACCCTCCTTTTATAACAAATTTCGCCCCGTTTTCAAGGGCCCTGGAATTATTGTATATAAATTTAGGAGGGCGGTCTGGAAATATCTCCGGCAGTGATTTGATGGTTAGCTCCAGAGAAACAATCTTCGTCTCTTGAATGAAGGCTCCCAAGGCAACCATATTGGCCATCTGAGAATTCCCTAGTTTCTGTGCAATATCATTAGCAGGTAGCAGTAACTTACCGATATCTTTGCGCCTCGTCTTCTCAGGGTTTATTAAAGATACATTAACCAGTAAAAATCCTTCCGGTTTAACCATTGGTTCATATTTGATAAGAGACGGTTCATTCATTACAATAGCGCTATGAGGATGCCCAGTCACGGGAGATCCAATCTCTTCTGAGGAGACAATTACGGTACAATTGGCAGTTCCACCCCTCATTTCAACTCCGTAAGAAGGCATCCAGGTAACATTCTTGCCCTCTTTCATAGCTACTAGGGCTAGGATATCGCCCATTAACATGATCCCCTGCCCGCCAAAACCCGCCATTATTACATCATGGTACATCTGTCACGCACCCTCTAACTATAAGAAATCCTTACCTTTTCTCTCCTTAAAAACTCCCAGTGGGAAATAAGGGATTAACTCATCTCGCACCTTTTTCTGTGCTTCTAAAGGCTTGACCCTCCAGTTTGTAGGGCAGGTCGATAAAAGTTCCACGAAGGTCAGACCCATGCCCTCTATCTGCATTTCAAAGGCCCTTCTAATCGCCTTTTTAGCCTTCAGAACCTCCTTCGCGTTATGCATTGAGACCCTGGTTGAATAGGCAACTCCTTCCAAGGTGGCTAGCATCTCTGCCATTCGGATAGGGTAACCATCATTTCGAAAGTTCCGTCCGTAGGGCGTTGTGGTTGTCTGTTGACCCAGAAGGGTGGTTGGCGCCATCTGTCCACCAGTCATCCCGTACACGGTATTATTGATGAAGATTACGGTTATACACTCACCTCTGTTGGCGGTGTGGATTATCTCGGCAGTACCTATGGATGCCAGATCACCGTCACCTTGATAGGTAAAGACGATTTTTTTAGGATGGACCCGTTTAATGCCGGTAGCAACTGCAGGAGCTCGACCGTGGGGAGCCTCGATCGCATCTATGGCGAAATAATCGTACATAAAAACTGCACATCCCACGCCACAGACCCCGATGGTCGCTTCCCGAACATCGAAATAATCAATAGCATCTGCTACCAATCTGTGGGCGGTACCATGGGTACAGCCTGGACAAAAATGAGTCTGACGGTCAACCAAGCTTTTCGGCCTACTAAAAACCTTCTTCATTGAAAACCACCTTTATCTCTCTCAATACATCTTCTGGAGTAGGTATACCTCCTCCAGGACGACCATAAAATCTCAGCTTTACACTATTTTCAAGAGAAAGCTTAACATCCTGAACCATCTGACCTGTGTTCATCTCTACCACTAAGAACCTATCGATCTTTTTGGCAGTCTGTCGAATAATCTCGGTGGGAAACGGAAACAAGGTAATTGGACGAATTAGGCCCACACTCATACCTTCCTTTTCAGCCATCTGTATAGCGGTCTTGGCAATTCGAGAAACTGTACCAAAAGCTACAATAACCAGGCCGGAGCCATCCAGCCCTTTCCCCTCAAAAAGGACCTCCTCTTCTCTCAAGAGATCGTATTTTTCCTTGAGTTTCAAATTGTGAGCTTCCTGTTCTCCATCAGAAAGATACAGGGTTTTAAGAAACTGGGGTTTACGTCCTTTTGCACCCGTTAATGCCCACGGCTTGGGCGGCGGAACAAATACCTTCGTTTCCTCTAGAACAACCGGTTCCTTCATTTGTCCTAAGATGGCGTCAGACAGAATCATTGCGGGATTACGATACTTATCAGAGAGTTCAAAGGCCTTGATCGCAAGGTCGAACATCTCTTGAACGGAGGCGGGTGCCAATACAATATTGAAATAGTCCCCATGTCCACCTCCACGGGTTGCTTGAAAATAATCGCCCTGAGTGGGCGCAATGCCTCCTAGGCCAGGCCCAACCCTCATAACGTTCACTATGACTCCGGGCAGCTCACTTCCCGCCATATATGACATGCCTTCCTGCATTAAAGATATACCAGGTCCCGAAGAAGAGGTCATAGCCCTGACACCTGCAGCAGACGCCCCTAAAACCTTATTTATTGAAGCTACCTCGCTTTCAGCCTGTATAAAAACCCCGCCGATCTTTGGTAACTCCCAAGACAGGTGCTCGGGTATATCATTCTGGGGCGTAATTGGATAACCGAAATAGTATCTGCACCCGCCCGCTATGGCACCCTTAGCCAGCGCAATATTCCCCTTTAGAAGAACCTTCTCTGCCATACCTATTTTTTCCTTCACCTCTCGCTGTTACTTATAGACCTCAATAGCCACATCCGGACAAACCTCAGCACAAAGTGCGCATCCGGTACAATTGTCATTGTCCTCTATCGTGGCAGGAAGATATCCTTGAATGTTTAGTTCCATGTCAATCTTGATAAGATCTTTTGGGCAAGCATCAACACAGAAACTACAGCCTTTGCACCTATCCCTATTGATAACTATTTTAGCCACAATACGCTTACCATAACCTTCGTCTGAATTTCCAGGTAAATGTTTACCCAACAACCTCTTGTGTTACGGCGACGAACCGTATAACAACTTCCCTTATTCCCTACCACAAAAGAAAAGCCCTTGTCAAATTTTTTCCGTCATCAAAAGGCTAGAATACAGTCGGCTGAAGGTTAACAGGCAAGACCAAAGGAGAATGGCAAGGCCTCTAATTACGCTACTCTGATCTGTGCAACTCATGGGGGTCAGTCCGGGTTTACGAGAAACCTCAAGCTAAGATTTGAGCGATGTATTTGAAGAAGAGGCTCAAATCTTATTTAACAGGGTGAACTTTCAACATTGAACTTTGAACCTGTCACCTGTCAACTTTTCACCTTTCACTTTTCACTCTTAACTCGTCCCTCCTCATTTCCCTTGACTTTTCACTAACTTTCCTGATAAAAAATCGGTTGATGGACTGAAAGGGTTCTAGGAGCCTGGGATTCAGAGATTCGAAAACACACACTTGCCCCCCTGAATCCTTTTCACCGGCTGCTTAGTGAACAATAGAGATAG
>JBDRGH010000088.1:0-2656 GCA_043818015.1 Pseudomonadota bacterium | reverse complement strand
TCCAAAAGCCCCTTGGCTTCCTCGAAGGATGAAGCAGTGTCAATCTTACAGAGCTCAAGGAGTTCGGTCAAAACCTCAAGGACATCTTTCTCGTCATCTACGATCAGAACTTTTCTGCCCATGATTATCTTTTGTGGGTCCATTTTGAAACCTCCTCCTGGAATATGACTGAAAGGTCTTCACAAAAGGGCACCCCATCACGCATGCCCTGCAAAGATTATCCACTCTTGTCTCAATGGTGACCACAATCATAATGTTTTCAATATCCTATTGTCGAGTATTTTTTGTGGGTGACGGGGCAAAAAGGATGTCTCTCTGTGAATTGGCTCGGCTTGATCGCACCGGATCTCTATCAGTCGCCTTCGCCAGGATGCCCCGCGCGCCCGTCCTCCGTAGCAGGCTAGTGCGGAGGGTGGAGAAGCGCGGGGAGCTTTACTCCCTTGTGTTTTCTCTCTTTTTTGCGAGAGTTTGACTCCACCGGAATTTCAAGGTAAATAGCCAAAGTCTATGATTTCGGGCAAGGCGCTAAAAGGGGCCTAAGTACAGGATTTCGTAAATACGCAAACGTATCCACCACAGGCACAGAGGACACAGAGAAATTCAAATTTTTCATTTGCCGGGAGATACCGGCAAATGAAAGGTGTGTCTCTGCCTCCTGCTACAGGTTTTGACTGAAAAAATCGGAGAACTGGACTCCTTATAGAGCAAGGGGACCGTGGGATAAGATGGATCAATCTCCGCCGAGGGCGGACGTGGAACTTGCCCATTCGCGGTACTTGTCCCGCCATAGCTTTAGCGACGGCGGATCTCCCGCGAATGGGCAAAAGCTCTCTTCTCCGTGCCCTCTGTGTCTCTGTGGTGAAAGAGGGTTTGTGAGCGTAATTATGAAAAGTCGTACTAAGCGCTGCACTTTCTAAAAGGTCGCTTGCTATAAAGCTATATATCGAGAGGTTGCTATTTTGGAGCGGGCTGAATTCTATAGTGAGAAGATACTCCCATTCTTGACATTGATCAGGATTCCCTATCTTTCCCTGGGGGGGGGAAGACAGCCTTTGTGAATATCTTCTTGATCATCGATGAAGAACTCGCACTGATTGACGACGGACCCTGGAGGGAAGGTTATGCGGACGGCTTTTCATCATGCCTCGCCAAGTTGGGTTTCTCCATAAAGGATATTTCGAAGATCATTTATACACATCCGCATCCTGACCACATGGGAGGAGGCATAGCGTTAGAGAGAGAAGCAGCCTCTCTTCATATGGTTCACCAAGAGGCCAAGGCGCATGTGGAACCCTATGGAGAATATGTCAAATTCATGAAGTCTCTATGTAAAGAGACCTTTCTCAAACACCTGCATCGTCATCCTGCCAAGCGGGAGCGCTACACCGCGGTTATAGAAAAATTCTGGTACCCGCCCTTTGGAGAGATAGAAATTGAACGTGGGCTGGTCGAAGGTGAAATAATAAAAGCTGGAAAGCGAAAGCTTGAAGTCATTTTCAATCCTGGACACAGCCCCTGG
The DNA here is from genome assembly GCA_043818015.1 of Pseudomonadota bacterium. GTDB lineage: Bacteria > Desulfobacterota > UBA8473 > UBA8473 > UBA8473 > JBDRGH01. The sequence goes on along the minus strand of JBDRGH010000088.1, from coordinate 1,137 downwards.
GACATAAGCCTTTGGGAAGCGGAGAATGGTCTTTTGTTTTCCGGGGATGCCTGGATGCAAAAGCCGACCACTCTGATCAGCGGCTTGGGAGGATTCGGCTCTGATCTAAATGCCTATGAGTCATCGCTAAAGAAGTCAAAAAAATACCTAAAAAGAGCCAGATGGGTGCTGCCGTCACACGGTGCGCCGATCAGAGATGGTTCTGGGTTGGCAGAAGATCTCTTGGGCATGATTAAACGAAGAGAAGAAAGGATTGTTGAAAAGCTATCCGCAAAAGCGTCCAGCTTGGCGGCACTGGAAGAGATGTTCAGCCCCAACAATGACCCGGTCGTTTTTGTTCGCCGTCTGGGGGTCATCCTGAGCCACATAGAGAAGCTCGAGAAGGAGGAGAGAGTCCTTCGATGGAAGAAAGATAATGGGGACATCCTTTTTGAGCTGAAAAAATAGCACTCCCCGCAGCTCTATTTCGAAAGAACAGCTCCCAGCGGTTATTCTTCAGCAAATGATCGAAGCCCCCTCACCCCCGTATCAAGTACGGGGCAAGCTCTATCCCCCTCCCCCAAGTTGGGGGAGAGGCAAGGAGAGGGGGCGCTGACGCTAGCGTCAACAGAATAAATGCGTTCGTATTAGATCAATCCCGGATGATATGAGCACTAAAAAGTTGACGGAATTGCTCTTGTAATGCTAAAGGAGATCTTGTGGTGGATCGGTAAAAGTTAACCCTTAACGTTCACTTGAAGAGGAGGTAGTCCGATGGATGAGAGGAAAGGTTTGTGGATTGCTTTGGCAATGATCGTCGCGGGGAGCCTCGTTTTTTGTTCTCCTTTCGTTAATCGTCCGGTGATGGCCGCACCATCGTCAGGGCCCATAAAAGTCGGCGCCCTTGTGCCTCTGACCGGCGCCTTGCTTCACGAAGGGCCCAAGGTCAAGATCGGCGTTGAAATGGCCTTCGAGAATGCGGGGTGGCAGGTGGGAGACAGGAAAATCGAATTGATTGTGGAGGATTCTGCAACAGACCCGACCACCGCCTTGTCCAAGGTGAGGAAACTGGTGGAGAAGGATAAAGTGATTGCCGTCATCGGGCCCCAGCATTCCGGGGTGGCCAAGGCGATCCAGCCTTATATGAACAAAAACAAG
>JBDRGH010000087.1:0-15698 GCA_043818015.1 Pseudomonadota bacterium | reverse complement strand
GCGTTCGCCGGTGGGGAATCCTTTCCCCTTCCAGCCTCTTCGGGCTGGCTTTCCCCTTCCTGCTCACCCTCGATGGGTACCCCACTGCTCCAGCAAATTTCGCCAGAGACAAAGGAATTCACTATAAATTCGGGAAACTCCAGGAATTTTTACTGTTGCCTTTTCCTTATATATTGGTATTATACGAAAATACTCGCATATTTAATCCCAAAGACCTTTGGGATTAAATACACATACTGACGCGCAGGAGGAAGAGAGACGTGCCTTTTCAACTTACTGAGGAACAGGAGATGTTTCGAAAGTCTTTGAGGGGATTTTTGGAAGAGAAGTTAGCACCAAGGGCAGCTGAAATTGACGAGAAGGACGAATTCCCCGGTGATGTGTACAGTACCCTTAGTGAGATCGGTGTCCAGGCCATATTCTTCCCTGAAGAGTATGGGGGATCAGGGGGAGATCTTCTAACCTGCTGCCTGGCCACGGAAGAGATCAGCAGGGTGAGTGGGAGCATGGCGGTTATTGTTGGTCCTCCCTTATCCCTTGCGTCGGCAGCCTTCAGATTGGCTGGCAGTCACGAACAGAAGGCCAAATACTTTCCCAGGCTAGCAAGCGGTGAATGGATCTATGCCATAGCCATTACGGAACCGGACGCAGGGTCTGATGTTTCGGCCATAAAAACAACTGCTGTACTGAACGGTGATTATTACATTTTGAATGGTACAAAACGGTTTCATTCCATCGGTGATCACGCTGATGTGACCACGGTCTATGCCAAGACCGATGTGAGCAAAGGGGTGAAGGGGATCAGCACCTTTGTTGTTGAGAAAGGAGCTCCCGGCCGGACTATCTCTAAGAAGGAAAAGATGATGGGTGTAAGGGGCGTTTCCTCATGCGAGGTAGTCTTTGAGGATTGTCGTATTCCAAGGGAGAACCTTCTCGGCGAAGAGGGTGGTGGATTTAAGGACGTTATGCGTACCCTGGATGAGAGCCGTCCGATAGTGGCTGCCATGGGTGTGGGCTTAGCCCAGGGTGCCCTCGATTACGCCGTAAATTATGCAAAACAGAGGGTCCAGTTTGGGAAACCAATCTGTGAGTTTCAAGGAATCCAGTTTATGTTAGCGGATATGGCTACCCAGATCGAGGCTGCCAGGTATCTGGTTTACAGGGCGGCTTCTATTGCGCTGAATCGTAACAGAGAGAGTATGATGCTCGCTTCCATGGCGAAGTGCTTTGGTAGTGATGTTGCCATGAGGGTTACTACCGATGCTGTCCAGATTCTCGGGGGGTATGGATATACCCAGGAATATCCTGTTGAACGGATGATGAGAGATGCGAAGTGTTTTCAGATATTTGAAGGAACCAACCAGATCCAGAGGGTTGTAGTGGCAAGGTCTTTGTTGGCATAATTTCGCAGAGAGACAAAGGAGTTCACTAAAAAGTCAGGAAACTCCTGTAAAGCATTATCCCCTTGCAATTGATAGAAAAAAGGTGTCTACTCTTTTTTGGAATGCCCGTTTTAAAACCGACGAAAGTGAAATCGAGAAAGAGGGCAAGGCTGAGGGCGAGGGTATAGCCACTCATTAAAGGAGGAAAACTATGGCGGATACGCTGAAGACGATGGAGGAGGTAAGGCGGGTCAATGCTGCTCTTCCCTTCACCGATAAATCTCGTGAGTCCGGGAGATGCCACGCTCCCTCAATCAAGGCGTGGAAAGAGCAGGGTAAGAAAGTTATAGCCTTCCAGTGTACCTATGTGCCAGAGGAGGTTATCTATGCTGCGGGGATGATGTCGGTAAGGCTCGTCGGTGGTGAAACGAGGGAACTGGAGCTTGAAGATGCAAACGCCTGGTTGTATATCAATACGTGCTCTTTTATCAGGAGCTGCGCGCAGCTTGTACTGGGAAAACACTATGACTTTTTGGATGGCTTCGTGGCAGCTGCAACCTGTGATCCAACCCGTCGGCTGGCGGATATCTGGAAGCATTGTCAGTTTACCCCTTTTATCCACGTCATGGACGTGCCCCGCAAATTCACCGAACGGGCCCACGAACGCTACAGAGTGGAAGTCCTGGGTCTTAAGCGAGCGTTGGAGGAGTTCTTCAAGGTGAATATCTCAGACGAGGATCTATGGGATGCGGTAGGGGTTTTCAACAGAACCAGGGAGCTTTTCGCTAAGCTATACGAGCTGAAGAAATTGGATAATCCTCCGATTACCGGTGCCGAGACACAGGAGATATACAATGCGATGTACAAGATGCCCCGGGAGGAGTTTAACAGGCTTCTGGAGAGGTTAGTGGATGAGGCTCGTAGTGGAAACCGAGCGATTGAGGCTAAGCTCAGGTTGCTGATAAGTGGTAGCCCGCTGAATAACCCCGAGTTTATAAAGACCATAGAAGATTTGGGAGCGTTAGTGGTGGTGGACGAATTCTGTACCGGAAGCAGGTACTGGTGGGACTTGGTAGACACTTCCACATGGGCGGACCCTCTGGAAGCCATTTGCCGGCGTTACCTTAATAATCAGCCCTGTGCCCGTATGATGCCGTCAGAGGATCGTACCAGGCGCGTCATGGAGATGGTAGATAACTACAGGGTTGACGGGGTCATCAGCGAAATAGTTCGCTATTGTGTTCCTTACGCCCACGACCAACCTTTCCTCAGGGAGACGTTGGAGAACCGTGGCATCCCGGTGTTGGAGCTGGATGTAGAGTATGGAATACCAGGAACAGGACAAATAAGGACTCGGGCTCAGGCGTTCCTTGAGATGCTGGAAGGGAAGATGCAAAAACGGGAATCAAGAGCGTAGACACGATAAAGCCGGAGGAAACGACAGGAGAGTTTCAAAAGGATCTCCAGCGATGTTTCCCAATGCGCTGGAAAGGGAGGTGTCAGGATGAAGGCAAAGACCATAGATACCACAGTCATGGATGCGGGGATAAAGACCTTGGAGGCTATACTGGAACATAGAAGGGCTCGTCCCGCCGAGAAAAGCGATGAGATGTATTACGAGCTGCTAATAAGATACCTTGGTAGGGTGAGGACAGCCAAGGATGAGGGCAAATATCTCGTCGCTCACACCGTAGTGATCCCGACCGAGATCCTTTTTGCTATGGACATCATTCCCATGCACCTCGAATTCACCTCCATGACCCTGACCCAACTGACGGACATGTATGAGCAGGCCTGGAGTACCGCTAAAGCGTTTGGCTTTACGCCCGAGATCTGTTCCGCTCACCGGAACCTGAATGCTCACTGTATCCTGGGCACGTTGCCCAAGCCCGATGCCGTCATCTGGAGTAATCAGGTATGTGACAACACCTCCAAAAGCGGTGATGCCCCCGCACACCTCTATGGCTGTCCTGGTTTCTTTCTCGACCGTCCCTATCGGTATACTGAAAACGATGTGCAATATTTCACCGAGGAGCTTGGAGATCTGGTGCAATTCTTGGAGGAACTCACCCATCAGAAGCTGGATTGGGATCGGTTAAATGAAGCACTGAAGCAGTCACAGCGGATGATCGAATTGCATCGAGAGATCCTTGAACTGAGGAAGGCTGTTCCGGCGCCGATGAGAAATCGGAGATTTATGCAAATCATGGCGGCGGAGTGGTATTACTCCGGGGCCCCTGACGTTATTGGCTTCCTTGAGCAAGTGCGGGATGAGATCAAAGACAGGGTAGAGGCAAAGGTAGGGTTTGTTCCTGAGGAAAGGTACCGGCTCTTGAACCTATTTCTCCCCCCGATGAATATGTGGAAATTGCTCGATTGGATGGAGAGAGAATACGGAGCCGTGAGTGTTATGGAGCCTTACTGTTCTCACTGGGGGCCTGGGGAGATTGACCTGGAAAGGCCCCTGGAGAGTTTAGCCAGGAAAAGCTTTTACCAGCCTATTTGCAGGCAGATGCACGGTCCGGTGGAGGAGGGCATCTTCAAGGATTCGATAGATGATGCCATCGAGTACAAGGCAGAAGGGGCGATCTACTGGGCTCATATCGGCTGTCGTCAATCTGATGCTTGCATCAAGATCTTGAAGGATGGGTTAAGCGAGAAAGCTGGGATCCCGACCCTCGTTGTCGATAATGATATCTGTGATCCGACCTATGCTACGGAGGAGCAAATCAAGGATAAATTAGAGGGCTTCTTCGAGGTCCTCGAGGATCGTAAGTGACTTGAATTAAGACAGATAGATAAAAGGGGGGGGCGGAATATGAGAGTAGCGGGGTTAGATATGGGGAGCCTGACAACCAAGGCAACAATCATAGACGACGGTACTATCATCGCGGAGAGTCTGATCGCTGCCACGGATGAAGGGGAGGCTCAGGGTCGAAAGACCCTGGAGGAAGCGCTGAAGGGTACAGGACTTTCTCTAGGGGATATCGATTACATCGTGGTTACGGGAGAGGGGAGGAAGACAGTATCTTTTGCCCATAAGCAAAAGACTACTGCCTCTTGTCTCGCCAGAGGAACTCACTGGCTGTTTCCTTCAGCGAGAATGGTAATCGATGTCGGGGGTGAAAACTGCACAGTCGTCAAGATCACCGACGAAGGAAGTGTGGAGGAGTCGTTCACCAATGACCGCTGCGCTTCAGGGACTGGAGTCTTTCTGGAAGCTATGGCGAAACTGATGCAGATGCCCCTGGAAGAGATGGCGAAACTGTCTTTGCAGGCGGAGAGGAAAGCCGAAATCAGCAGTATGTGTGCCATCTTCGCGGAGCAGGAGGTCATCTCTCATGTCCATAGACCCACCCCCAAAAACGATATCATTGCGGGGATTCATGCCTCTATGGTGAGCAGGATCGTCGGCTTTGCCAAGAGGATCGGGATTAAGCCGGATGTGATCCTGACCGGGGGAGTGGCTAAGAACGTTGGTTTTGCCAAGATCCTCGAGGAGGTGCTGAAGACCAAGCTCTCGATACCCGACGAGCCACAGATGGTAGCAGCTCTAGGAGCCGCCCGCTTTGCGCAGGAGGGGAAGGCTCGAAAGTCTTAGCCGCGAAAAAGACAACAGAAGGAGGTATGGAGAGATGTTCTTTGCAGGGATAGACATAGGATCACGCGGTGCTAAAGGAGCCATCTTAGAAGACGGGAGGGTGCTGTCGTACAGTATAGGTGACACTGGCCCGGACAGTGTTAAGACAGCTCAGATGACCTTTGATGAGGCGGCAAAAGGGACGGGTTTATCCATCAAGGATATGAGCTACATTGTCGCCACTGGCTACGGCAGGGTTCTCGTCCCGTTTTCCAACGCAAATATTTCGGAAATCTCCTGTCATGCCAAGGGAGCACATTGGTACTACCCGTCGGTGAGGACTATCTTGGATATGGGGGGGCAGGATTGCAAAGCGATCGCCTGCAACGAAGAAGGGCGTGTCACCAATTTTATTATGAACGACAAGTGTGCCGGCGGAACTGGCAGATTTTTAGAGGTGATGGCAGATGTCCTGCGACTTCGCCTGGAGGATATCGGTAGAGTATCTTTAGAATCGAAGGAGAAGATCGGGTTCAATACCATCTGCGCTGTATTTGCCAAGTCGGAGGCTTTAACTCTCGTAAAGAAAGGCGTGGCAAAGAGTGACATCTTGGCGGGATTGCATGATGCCATTGCCACTCGCTGCTTGAATCTTCTCAAGAGGACTTCAATAGAGAAGGACTTTACCATTACGGGTGGAATTTCCAAAAATGCGGGGATGGTGCGGAAGATTGAAGAGAAGGTCGGTTTGAAACCGGTGCTTGCGGATGATCCTCAGATCGTTGGCGCAGTGGGAGCAGCATTGTTTGCTCGAGAGAGATTCTTAGCTAAAGGAAAGGCTTAGGTGGAGGGCATGAATGCTCTTCTCATAACACTTTGATTATGGTGCGCGTGGTAATTATGATATTAAAGAGTTCCCTGCATGTCCAGAGATAGTGGATAACTGCTGCCACTATGGCTGGAGTTCTGATTTCCATTTCTGTTCAAAGGGTCTTGTGGTTTAGGAGACCTTTTCTCATGGCTTTTACTCCCCCCCGAAACAATAAAAAGAGAGATTAACAGAGAGGGAATTGTCTATGCCATAGATAGTATGCCCTTTCTCTTCGGTACAGAAGATGCGCGAGAAGGTAGAAAGACGTTTATGGAAAAGAGGAAGCCCTATTTAAAGAGAGGTAAACATGCCCGGAAAGAGGTACATCTTGCTATCGGGGCCGAAGGAAAGACCGACATTGGGGTTATACCAGGCTGGTCAGATATCAGGTATGGTGAATGCAATGAGCGAGAGGTTTTGGGGAGACTCGGGCTTTTTTCGTAAGGATATATGATTTGGAGAGAGGAGGAGATTCAAGTGGAGTTTGATTTTACAGAACAACAAAAGATCTTTCAGGATTCGATAAGGAAGTTTGCTGTCAAAGAGATTGCCCCCCTCGTAGAGAAGGCTGAAGAAACAAAAACCTTTCCTATAGAAGTATTCCCCAAAATGGGCGCTCAGGGCTACCTCTGTGTTAGCTATGATGAGAAGTATGGAGCTGCAGGGGCAGATAAAGTCTGCGACGCCATAATGCACATGGAGGTTGGAAGGGTATCACTGGCGTTCAGTGCAGTGCTCGGTGGACAGACATTGGCTACCTTTCCCGTGAAAGTCTTTGGAAGTGAAGATCAGAAAGATAAATATTTCCCCGTGGCTATTTCGGGGGAGAAAATCTTTTCATTCGCAATGACAGAACCCAATGCTGGTTCCGACGCTGCTAGTATCGAAACGACGGCTAAGAGGGATGGTGATAGTTACATCATAAATGGGACTAAGATGTTCGCCACGAACGCTCCCATTGCCGATTTCATCACGATTTCAGCCAGTACCGATAGAAGTAAAGGAATTAAGGGGATAGCGATTTTTATAGTTGAGAGAGGCACGCCCGGTTTGAAGGACGTGGGAAAGTTAGAAAAGATGGGGCTCCATTCTGCTGAGACATCAGAGCTAGTCTTTGAGGACTGCCGTGTTCCTGGAGAGTGTCTCGTAGGACCTGCCGAAGGGGGGTTCCCGGTCCTGATGGAGGCTCTTAACGAGAGCCGGATCTCTGTGGCAGCATCGATTGTCGGAACGGCAGAGGCGGCTTTTGAAGCTGGGCTGAACTATTCTAAGGAGAGAGTGGCCTTTGGGCAACCTATATGCAAATTCCAGATCAATCGTTTTAAGCTGGCACAGATGGCGATGATGGTTGAGATATCCAAGCTCCTTGTCTTCAAAGCTGCCTGGCTCTGTGACCAGAAAAGGCCATTTGCGAAAGAGGCATCGATGGCGAAGCTCTTCGCGAGTGAGGCCGCCTGTCGTATTACGCACCAGGCTGTCCAACTTCATGGAGGTTACGGCTACATGAAAGAGTATTCTGTTGAACGCTACTTCAGAGATGCAAGGGTAGGACCCATCTTCGAAGGTACATCGGAGATACAGCACGAGATTATAGCCAGATTGATCGGCATTTAAGGGGACGTTTGAGATCCAGGGGGCAGGTTTTTTGATCCGCCAGAGGCGGAGTCCCCAAAAAAATCCTGCTCACCTGTCTGCGTGTCTGCCTGTGTCAGCACGGCAGACAGGCAACGCACAGGCAGATGTTCACTCCAAAGGAGATTTTTCACTTTTCAGGACGAACCAACTACGGTTGTTTCAGGAAGGGGGGGGGATAAGATTCTTTTTTCTCGTGGATTCGGCGGATCTGTTAGAGAATTCGTAGCAGTGTCAGAAGATGCTAGATTTCAAGTACGGAAGGAGGAGTTACGATGGATTTAGGGTTGACTGGTAAGAATGTAATCGTTATGGGGGGTGCTTCAAACATCGGAAGGGCCACCTCGTTGCTGTTTGCTGAAGAAAAGGCAAATGTCCTCGTGGGTGATTGGGATGACAAACAGGGAGAGAAGACGGCGGATGACATAAGGAAACGTGGTGTCAAAGGCATAGCCGTAAAGACTGATGTCACCAACTGGGATAGTGTACAAAATACGGTGAAGAGGGCCCTCGATGAGCTTGGCTCAGTAGATATTCTTGTTAACAATGCCGGGTGGTGCATGGATCGGCTCTTTATGGAGAAGCCCAGGAGTGAATGGGAGCAGGAGATAGCGATAAACTACTGGGGTGTTATAAACGGTATTCGGGCAGTTTTGGATCACATGACAGAGAGGAAGGCGGGGAGTATAATTAGTATTGGGTCGGATGCGGGAAGGATGGGCGAGTTCAGAGAGGCTGTCTATGCAGGTTGCAAGGGGGGTGTTATAGCGCTAACAAAGGCAGTGGCGAGAGAAGTGGGGCGTTTTGGCATAAGGCTCAATGTAGTATGTCCGGGACTTACCCCCGGGAGGACTGAAGAGTGCGGTGAGAAGAGTCTCTGGAGGGGTGAGGAGGCCGAGGTATTTACACCTGAGGCTCAGGAGAGAGCTAAGAAGGTATATCCTTTGAGGAAGCTGGGGACCCCCGAAGACATCGCCAATGCCGTTGTCTTTATTGCTTCCAGCCGTGCAGGCCACATCACAGGTCAAACGCTGAGTGTAAGTGGTGGATATACAATGATGTAGCCAGGAGTTTCCCGAGTTTGTGGCGAAGTATTTTCGGAACACCATGATTTTATTAGTAATCTGGCATTATTTAAGTGAACCCCTTTGTCCCTTCGCTCGCTGCTTCCGCAGTGACCCTTTCGGGGTTCGCAGGTGGGGAATACTTTCCCCTTCCAGCCTCTTCGGGCTGGCTTTCCCCTTCCTGCTCACCCTCGATGGGTACCCCACTGCGGGAGCAAATTTCGCCATGAGACAGAGGAGTTCACTATAGATTCGGTAAACTCCAGTAAGTTGGAAGGGGTATGCCCATTTCAGGCCTCTCCCGTTCGCTACGCCGTAAATGCAGCCTTAAGCTCGGCAGCTACCCTCTCAGGAATATCGAACCATTCTTCTTTTCGAAGAAGCAGTGTCTGCCTCCAGGTAAGATCGCTCGTGTAATACGGCGGCAGATAACCTCTCGTAACGACTTTCAAGCCTGGCCAGAAGTATTCCTGTCTTTCTCCCAGAGGTCCTGCGTACATAATCAGGTTGAACGAGGTTACGTTCTGGCTATGATAATATTTTAGCACCCTCGATAGTCCTTCTGATAGGTTTTCTATATCTTCTCTTTCAAACTCGATGAAGTTTGACTTCCCTTCGAGCAGCCCCTGGACCTCTTTACGACCAGTTGGGGCATAAGAGACCAACCAGTGCGTATTACCCACCGAACCAACGTACCTCTCGCCTTCTTTCTTTTCAGCCTCAACAAGATCAAACCAGTAACTACTGGAATTTTCGTCGAAATACCGCCTACTCTCAGAAGCTAACTTTCTTATGTGATCAAAGGGGAAGGAGGTAACGAAGAGGTGAAAGTGCGAGTGAACTGTCGACGACCCTGCAGGGAAAAGGTAATTACAGCCAAACGCAGCATGTTTGGCATCTCTATCTTCCCTATATACCCTCTTTATGAACTCCATTGCACACGTGAAGGTATCGATCAGCACCTCAGGTGTGTACTCATCTAAACCGAAGAAGTGGCTATCAGGATAAGTTAACACCGCAGCATACCTTGCTAGTCCAAACATATTGGGGAATAGGACAGTCTGTCCAACCCTAAGCCTCCCTTCAGGCACAATGTTCTCGGCATACTTGGGGGTTGATTTTTCTACCAATTCCCTGCACATGAAACAGCCTTCCCGGGATTTTTCGATGGTCCGCTGGAGTTCGTCCTTATCCATTGATAAAGACCACTTGATCCCCGCTTCCAGTGAAGTAATATTGAGAAAGGTACTCTCCTTGGTCAGAGGGTCGAGTCTGTATTCGATAATCTGCGTGTCGAGTTCAAAGTTCTTCATCGGATTTAGGAATTTGCATTCTTCTATGAATTTTTCAAAGACTATAGCCATTTTGGAGACCTCCGTTCTTCTGCCTTCACGCCGCTCCGCTTGTATGCTGACGTGGTAACCTATTACTGGCATAATTCTAATTGGATGTCAACTTTAATGTCCCAGGAGTTGCCTGACTCTTTAGCGAACCCCTTTGTCTCTGAGCGAAATTTGGTCTCGCGGTGGGGTACCCCGAAAGGGTCAGTGTAGAACAACCTGTTGCCCAAACAGAAATTCCTTTGAGCGGTCATTAAAAGGTTTTTTGCTAATAAGTCTTGGCGAAGCGGAAGAGATGCGATTTCAGCTGTCTGACCCGCCAAAGGCGGGGAGTTTTGAAATCGCCTGAAGCGAGCCTTAGACTTACCAAAAAACGTTTTGGACAAAGCGAAAAGGGATTTGGGCAACAACCCGAGAACCAGTGACCCTTTCGGGGCCGTGAGCTCAGCCGAACGGAAGGAGAAACCCAACCCGGAAGAGGCTGGAAGGGGTGAATCCTTAACTTTTTCTATTGAAAGAACTGGATGACATGATATATATAAGAGATAAAGTTGGAAACCCAGAGACGAAAGGAATAATCGCAAAGTCCGTCTATACGGCAGGACTTCTTATGCTCCAAGATTCGAAAACAATTGAACAGAATAGTGCAGCAAAAACGAGGTATCGATGAAAGACAGAGCTATAAAGATTAGCAGATCTTTGCTGGTGCTGGTTCTGGCGGTTGTTGTGGCGGCCGTGCTAGTCAGGCTGAGGCCAAAACCACAGAGAACCTCCCCACCACCACCGAGTTTCCTGGTCGAAGTCCTCGAGGTCAAGGTCTCTTCTCCGTCCATGATCATAAAGTCCTATGGCACAGTGAGGCCCCGTGAAACTCTGAACTTGGTTTCCGAGGTGCGGGGAAAGGTTGTAGAGATGGCCCCGACATTCGAGGAAGGTGGCTTTTTTAAGAAGGACAGCGTCCTGATCCGCATCGATCCCAGATCCTATGAACTTGCGGTGGCTCAGAGAAAAAAACAACTGAAACAACTTGACGCAGAGCTTCGGCGTATTGGCCAGGAAAGGACAAACCTTGAGGCGACCTTGGAGATCGCCGTCACTGATGCAGAGCTCGCAAGAGATGATTGGAAGAGGTTCGAAGCCTTGGCCAAACGAGAGGTAATTGCACGGGCTGCCCTCGATCAGGCAAAACAGAAATACCTCGCCAGCAGAAGCAGGATGCAGGAAATCGAAAATCAGATAGCTCTTATCGATCCAAGGGTTGATCAGCTTCGAGCGCAGAGGGAGCTTGTGGAGGTTCAGCTCCAGGATGCCTTTCTCGACTTAGACCGTACGCGAATCGAAGCTCCCTTCGACGGCTGGGTCCTGGAGAAGAGGGTTGAAAGGCAACAGTTCGTAGGTCAGGGGACCCACCTCGGAAGTATCTATAACGCCTCAACTCTGGAGGTGGAAGTACGTATCCCCTTCAAAGACCTGCACTGGCTTGGTGAACTCCCCACGGTTCATGATATAGCGAAGTCTAAGCCAGGAAGCTTTCTTTCGAGTACACCAGTCGCGACCAGAATTATCTTCGATAGCCCTGGCCAGACCCATGTATGGGATGGTCGTCTGACACGGATCAAGGCTCAAGTCGATGATAAGACTCGAACCCTTCCCCTGGTTATCGAAGTCCCTGCGATAAAATCGCGGACCGAGGGACGTCTTCCATATCCACTCAAACCGGGCATGTTTGTCAACGTTGAGCTCATAGGGAGAAAAATTGATAAAGCCTTTCTGTTACCCCGATTCGCCGTCCATCCTGGGAATCTGGTGTACCTTGCCAACAACAATCGCCTCGTTATTCGAGAGGTTACGGTACTGCGTCAACTGGACGACTCCGTCTACGTGACTGAAGGGCTCAAAGATGGAGACCAGGTAGTCATCACCCCAATAAGCACTCCTAAAGAAGATACAGAGTTACGCGTCCGTCGCGTAGAATAAGACGAGGTCTTTCAAGCATGAAAGCTCTTGCCAATTGGTCTATAAAAAATCGGGTTGCGGTAAACGTTCTCATGATCCTCATCATCCTTGCCGGCCTTCTGGCCCTGAGCAAGATGCGCCGTGAAATCTTCCCCCAGTTTGCCCTTGATTTCATAGTCGTTACCGTCAAGTACCCAGGGGCTAGCCCTGAGGAGATCGAAGAGGGGATCTGTATCAAGGTCGAGGAGCAGATCAAGGGCATCGAGGGGATATCCAAGATCATGTCCACCGCCTCGGAAGGGCAAGGTACTGTGGTGGCTGAACTCGATGTGGACAACGACGAAGAACTCCAGAGTATTCTCGATGATGTGAAGACCGAGATAGACCGTATCGACACATTCCCCGAAGACGCTGAAAAACCTGAAATTGTCAAACTGGTTCATCGAGAAAATGTTATCAGTGTGGCGGTTTACGGTGATGCCCCTGAACGGATGCTCAGAGAGGCGGCTGAGAAAATCAGGGACGACCTTGTTGATACCAAGGTTATTTCACAAGCGGATCTCCTGGGAGTCCGGGACTACGAAATCTCGATCGAGGTATCTGAAGATGATCTGAGGCGCTACGGCCTGACGTTTGACGACGTGGCCACGGCAGTCCGTACATCAAGTATTGACCTGCCTGCAGGCGTCATCAAGACCCCTGGCGGAGACATATTGATCCGGACCAAAGGCCAGCGTTATTTTGGTCGGGAGTTTGAAAATATTCCTCTCATAACCCACCAGGACGGTACGATCGTTCACCTCGGCGACGTTGCTACCGTTACGGACAGCTTCCAGGATACAGATCAATGGGGACGCTTTAACGGCAAACCTATGGCCATGGTCCAGGTTACGAGGACCAGCGATGAAGATATCATAGAGATTGCAGAAACAGTCAGGAACTACGTGGAGGCGCACCGGAACTATACGCCTGAAGGGATCGAGCTTGCCGTATGGGGAGACCTCTCCAGGCTGGTTCAGGACAGGATTCACTTGCTTTTGAAAAACGGCATCCAGGGTATTCTCCTTGTCTTTCTCTGCCTTGCCCTCTTTTTGAACTTCCGTCTTGCGTTCTGGGTTGCCCTCGGAATTCCCGTATCCTTCATGGCGGCCTTCTTTGCTCTGGGGTGGCGTGGTGATACTATGAACATGCTTTCACTCTTTGCCTTCATTATGACCGCTGGCATCTTGGTGGACGACGCTATTATCCTTGGTGAGAACACCTATTCCCATTTTTCTCGGGGGAAATCCCATGATGAGGCGGTGATAGATGGCATAGGTGAGGTAGGTTGGCCAGTGGTCATGGCGGTCACAACGACCATTGTGGCATTTATGCCCCTTCTGTTCATTGCAGGCATTATGGGGAAATTCATTGCAGTACTTCCTGCCGCCGTGATCGTTATATTGATCGTCTCCCTGGGGGAGGCTCTTATAATTCTCCCTGCTCATCTGGACCATGCCCTGTCGAGGACTTCCCATAATCGGGAGTTCCCAATGCAATGGCACCAGCGGTTTCTTACCAAGGTAGACAGGGCCTTGCATTTTGTCATCAACCACCATTACGCTCACGCTGTAAAGTTCGTGATAAAAAACCGGTACTTCTCCTCTTGCTTAGCTCTGGGGGTGCTTATTGTTGCGCTGGGAATGGTACGCGGTGGACATGTTCCCTTTGTACTATTTCCCAGGACCGACAGCGATTGGATAATTGCAGAGGTGAGTTATCCTCTCGGCACACCTGTCCGGGTTACGGAAGAAACCATAAAGCGACTTGAGAATGGCTCCCTGGCCATTAATCAAAGTTGGTCCACCAAGATGGCCAACGATTTCGAGGTGGTCAAAAATGTCTTCTCTCTGGTCGGACAAATCCCACGTCGGGATTGGAAGGCCGGCGAGAGCGGCGGGCATGTCGGGCAGATATTTGTGGAACTGCTCTCCTCCGAACACCGGCCCAAGGTTACCGCATCTCACATCCTCAACCAGTGGCGAAACAAGGTGGGGAACGTGCCTGGTGTTGAAAGATTGGAATTTTCCGTTTTGCATGGCGGCCCCGCTGGAAACCCCATCGAGATTCAACTGATTGGTCAGGACTTCGAAACCCTCAGGCAAGCGGCTTCTGAGCTGAAGGCAGAGATCGCTTCCTACCCCGGGAGTTATGATATCGCAGACAACTTCAAACCGGGAAAGGAGGAGAAAAAGCTGAAGGCAAAACCCGGTGCCAGACCTCTCGGTATCTCCCTGGAAGACATTGCCAGGCAGACTCGGCAGGCCTTTTACGGTGAGGAGGCGGTAAGAATTCAACGTGGGCGTGATGACGTCAAGGTGATGGTGAGGTATGCCCTGCCGGAGCGTCGAAGCCTCGCTGGTCTGGAAGATATGCGTATCAGAACGCGGAAAGGAGAGGAGATACCTTTACACGAGGTGGCGGAAGTGGTCCACGGACGGGCCTACTCGACGATTCGGCGGGTTGACCGGAAAAGGGTTATCACCGTCACGTCGGATATTGACCAAGAGGTAGCCAATACGGCCAAGATTGTCGCTGACCTGAAGGCAAACGCCTTACCCCAACTTATGAAACGATACCCGGGCTTGAGCTATCGTCTGGAAGGGGACGAGAAGAGACGGGTTGAATCCATCGATAGCTTGAAGCGCGGATTTCTTATTGCCCTTATGGGGATCTATCTGCTTTTGGCCCTCCAGTTTCGTTCGTACCTCCAGCCCGTAATCATTATGACCGCTATCCCCTTTGGCCTGATAGGTGCCGTAGTGGGTCACCTCATCATGGGTCTTGACTTAACTCTGGTAAGTCTCTTTGGGATGGTGGCCGTATCCGGGATTGTGGTAAACGACTCTCTCATCCTCATCGACTTTGTCAACCGTGCGGTAAAGGAAGGAACACCCCTGGCAGAGGCCGTAGAGTCCTCAGGCAAGGCACGTTTTAGACCGGTGATTCTCACTTCGGTGACTACCATTGCAGCTCTCTTGCCCCTGATGATTGAGCGAAGCTTCCAGGCCCAGTTCCTCATCCCTATGGCAGTGAGTATCACGTTCGGACTCCTGATAGCCACTGTCTTGACCCTGTTACTCGTTCCGGCTCTGTACATGATTGTCGGCGATGTGAGCTCCTTCTTCGCCCGAGTTTTCGGCCAGAGAGATTCGCAATAAATATATGAGAATAATCTCCAAGTTAGTTGATGGATTAAGAGGATTCAAGGCCCGCCCTGGCGCAAGCGCCAGCGTCTGGGCCAGGGGGTCAAAGATTCAGGGATTCGAGTGAAGAATCTTTGAATCCTTTTCACCACCTAAATGGAACAAGAACCATATATGAAAAATTATAAGCACCAACAGGGGACACCCGGCGATGACAGTAGTTACAGCTCTATGAGAACCCAGATTGACCCCTGAGATGCTCTAAAGTTTTCCACCGTTTTAGCCGAATTAGATGGAAGTTAAAGTGACCATTTGAATACCAGAAAACAACTTCATTATTATTGTGACTTCCCGGTATTGTCAACCCCCGTTATTCTGCGGGGGACTCCACGAATCATAGGATGCCTTCGAGTGGAATGCTACCCGAGAAGCCTTCCAAACTTTTGAGTGAAAGTCGAGAGGGAATCCTGTAAAGGGAGAATGAATCAACGATGAACGATATAAGATGGAAAAAGCCAATTCTCATTCTAATCACCTTAGTCCTCCTGGTGCTTACCGTCTGCACCGGCAGGACTAGACTAAACAAGATAATCGAATCCGGACGGATAACGGCTATAACCCGTAATAGTGCCCACTCTTACTACACTTATAGGGAGAAGCCGATGGGCTTCGAATATGACCTGGCGAG
>JBDRGH010000086.1:0-2623 GCA_043818015.1 Pseudomonadota bacterium | reverse complement strand
ACACGCACTAGCGCCTCACCAGGGCCGATTTGTGGGATAGGCATCTCCTCTATCCGCACATCCCGGTTGTTATACCACATGGCAACACGCATCTTATTTCTGCCCGTGCCGGTCATGACTTCTTCGGTTTCCTCCCTTTTTCACTGCTGAATAACTCCTGAGCCTCTTCTGGCGCAGCCTTCTGGTGAATAATAGCCCGTATCGCCTTAATCATTGCCACCGGGAAATCGCTCTGCCAGATGTTCCTGCCCAGATTCACTCCAATAGCTCCTTTTTGCATGCCGTCATAAACAAATTCAAAAACCTTAAGCTCAGTATCAACCTGGGGCCCACCGGCCATAATCACGGGAACGGGACATCCCCTTGTCACCTTGTCAAAGTCCTCGCACCAGTATGTCTTCACCACACGTGCCCCTAACTCAGCAGCGATGCGAGAGGATAGAGCCAGGTAGCGAGCGTCTCGTTTACCAATCTCCTTACCCACTGCGGTAACTGCCATTACTGGTATGCCATACCTTTCGCCCTCATCAACAAGCTTTGATAGATTTAATAACGACTCTTTCTCATAGTCAGTACCAACAAAGACCGAGATGCCTACTGCCGAAGCGTTGAGGCGGATAGCCTCCTCCATAGAGGTGGTAATTCCTTCATTAGCCAGGTCCTTCCCGACCATACTGGTGCCACCAGACACCCTGAGAATAATGGGTCTGGTATTGTCAGGGTCGACTGATGAGCGTAATACGCCCCTGGTAATAAAGAGTGCATCAGCATAAGGCAGGAGTGGCTCAATAGTTTTACGTGGTTCTTCCAGTTTTCTGGTGGGACCCTGAAAATACCCATGGTCTACGGGCAAGAATAGAGCATGCCCATCCGCTTGGATTAATTGTGCCATACGGTTTGCCATTCCCCATTCCATACTTGAAATCCTCCTCTAAGTTAATAAGTTTGCTACCACGGTAACAGCGGTACACCTTTCAGTCATTATACTACAAGGTATAATTTAATTTGTATCTCTGCCAGTTCGGAGTATTTCGTATCGTTGAGGTTTGGATGAAACATTTTAGTTCCTCGAACAGGACACGGCCAGGATACGCCCTCCACAAATCCAGGCTATTGACACGTACCGAAGTAAATGATAGTCTTCTTTCTGAGAAAAGAACTCATACGATATTCGTCGCTGTTGCGAAATTTAGTTTAAACATTATTCAGACATATTCTCAAAGGAGTAGAGCGCATGGGTGGGAGCAGGAACAAACCGGCAAAAAAGGAAATAATGAAGGATATCATACTTAAGCTACACGCCGGCTTATCTGTCGAGGAGGCAAAAGAGCGGTTTGAAACGGAAGTAGGCAACATCAGCTCTACGGAAATCGCCGATATTGAGCAAACCCTTATCAATGAAGGGCTATCTCCCGAGGAGATAAAGAAGTTTTGCAATGTGCATGCCCTGATTTTCCAGTCAGCTCTGCAAAAAGCAGCTTCTGAAGAAACATCTCCCTCTCACCCGGTGTACCTTTTCAAACTGGAGAATCGGGAGATCGAAAAACTCACTAACTCGCTTAAAGAGACCATTGAGAAAGGAGAGGGCGGTGAACTTCCTTCCCTAAAGGAAAGAGCAAGGGATTTGTTACTCAAACTAAGGGGAGTTGAGGCACATTATGAGAGGAAAGAACAGCTCCTTTTCCCCTTCCTGGAGAAACAGGGGTTTATGGGTCCGTCTAAGGTGATGTGGGGAAAGGACAATGAGATTAGAGATTTGCTGAAAACGGCTTTGGCAGAGATTGAAGGCGTCAATAAGCAGGAAGAATTCGATGCCTATGCCAAGAAAGCTTTAGAGCCGCTTATAGAAGAAGTAGAAGGTATGATTTTTAAGGAGGAGAACATATTATTTCCCACCTCACTGGAAAAATTAGAGCCTGGCGACTGGGTGGAGATATTAAGCGAGAGTAACGATATCGGTTATGTTTTCATCGAAAAACCTGCCGAAACAGAAGTTCTAATAAGGGATCTGAAGGCGGCACTCCTCGAAGAGCCTGTCTTTCAAGACGGTGCCATCGCCATGCCTACCGGAACAGTACGGCTAAACGAACTAATGTATCTGCTAAATACCTTGCCTGTTGACTTGACCTTTGTGGACAGAGACGACACCGTAAGATATTTTACAGAGGGTAGAGACAGAATCTTCCACCGTACAAGGTCTGTTATCGGAAGAAAAGTACAGAATTGTCATCCTCCGCAGAGTGTAGATGCCGTGGAAAAAATTTTGGGATTGTTCAAGGAGGGAAGGAAGGATGTCTCTGACTTCTGGATTAATTATGAGGGAAGATTTGTGTATATCAGGTACTTTGCAGTAAGGGACAAAGATGGACTGTACCTAGGTACAGTTGAGGTTACCCAGGACATAACCGGCATCAAAAAACTTGAAGGGGAGAGGAGGCTATTGGATGAAGGAGATTGACCTTAAGAAAAGTGTCTACGAGCTGACTGAGAGATATCCGGAACTTATCGGAATTCTGAAGGAACTCGGCTTTTTGGGTGTAGCCAATCCGGTGGCCAGGAAGACCCTGGGGAGAGTTACCACCATACCTCAGGGTTGCGAGAAACAGAAAAAAGAGCTGAATGA
>JBDRGH010000085.1:0-3076 GCA_043818015.1 Pseudomonadota bacterium | reverse complement strand
GACTGCTCCTGCAGGCACGTCATTATCATTTTCGTCTACAACCCTCACTTCTGTATTGACCGCCTCTTTACCACAGGATTGCACCCTTTTCAGCACTTCGGGGGGTCCGTCAACTTCCAAATCGCCCTCGGAGAAATAGGTGACCGGTGTTATCTCCATAAGTCCATATATGTGGGCGAATATCTTGCCGAATACCCCAACAGCTTTCTTAAGGACCTCGACCGGCATTGGTTCTCCACCGAATACAATAGAGCGCAGGCTACTGATATTATACTGATCCAGCCCTGGATGATTGAGGAGGGAGATGATGAAGGACGGTGGCATAAGGGTGGTTGATACCTTTTCTGTTTCGATTGCTTTTAGGATTGCGTCGGGGCCAAACTCCTTGAGGACTACGATTATTGAACCAACGTAGAAATGTGGTAGGATATGAAAAAGCACAGATGGTCCCCAGTAGAGTGGTATGGTGATAAGGCCAACATCGTTTTTTCTCAAGCCTGGCAAGATAACGTACTGGGTTACGATTTCAAGCATACTTCTGTGAGTATGCATCACCCCTTTGGGTAAACCGGTTGTACCACTGGTATACAAGAGATAAACAAGGTCATCCTCATCGATCTTAGCCTGAGGTTCATCCGGCGGGTATTTCGACACGAGTTCTTCGTAACTTCTCATTACCTGCGTAGAGGTTCCCGTAGTGATGAAATGTTTCACTCCTTTCAAATCTTCCCGTACGGAGTTAACAGTATCAACGTACCTTTCCCCCAGAACAAGGGTATTCGCCCCAGAATTGTTTATAATAAAAGCCAGTTCCTTTGCGCTTAACATGTAGTTGAGGGGTACCATTACGATTCCACTCTTAGGTGAAGCACAATATAACTCCACATATTGGTGACAGTTGTCCAGCAGGGCTGCTATCCTATCTCCCTTCCTAACCCCGAGGTCGGCTAAGGCATTTGCCAGACTGTTTACCCTTTCATTAAACTCTCTAAACGTGAAGGCTGAATCCCCACACACCACAGCGGTCTTATTTGGATACCTTTTAGCATTCCTCCTAATTATCTCCCCTATGACCATCTTACCCCCTCTTATACAATGGGATCCTGTCTGGTTCCAGCAATCCCCCGCGTTGTTTACTTATCGCTTTCGCTATCTGCAGTCTCTTCCTCTTTTTTCTCGGGCTTACCTTCTTTATCAGTTCTCCGTAAGGCTTTCTCCATCTTTTGTAAAGCGCTGGCCGTCTTGTCGCGGAGAGAACTGGCAATCGAATCGAAGGAATTAACTTGATCCTGCAACTCTTTGATTCCACCCGTTCGTTTAAAGGAAATGATAGCGAGGAACAAAGCAACAATAGCAATAATTAAAGCCAATACAGACATAGTTTACCTCCTGATATCTTACTTGCATTCAGTTTATCTAACGAACTCTCTTACATGATTCGTGAGTTCAAACCCCGGTTACAACTGATAACAAATACATTCACCTGCCTTTCTCTTGTATCTCCTGAACCTCCTTTAAAATTTCTCTTCTCTCCTCTGTGTCTTCACGGTAGTACTCTAATGCCTTATTGAAATGGAATAAAGCTGAGTCTAGCTTACCCTTCAATCGAAAGAACATCCCGAAGTTTCGATGGGCCTCTCCCAGAAATCCTCTTCTGCCATACGTTACTCCGAGATTATAGTAGACATCAACAAGGTCTGCATTCAGTCTCTTCGCCCTCTGATATGCATCTACCGCCTGCCCGAAATTGCCACTTTCTTGATAGACCCGACCAAGGTAATAGAAAGCGGTTGAATCTTCTTCGTTTATGGCGACTGATTGTTGCAGAGCGACAATTGCGTCCTTAGGTCGTCCTTCCGAAAAGTAACAAATCCCCAGATCCCTTAAAACCTCACTATCTTTCGGATGGATTGCGAGCACCGTCTTGAATCCATTGATGGCTTCATCATAGTTCTTCAGTTTTTGATGGATCAAGGCGAGCCCGTAGATTAAATCCAATCGTTCTGGGTCCGATCTTAGTTCAGATAGAAAGTGATCCAGGGCATTTTGAGGTGTCCAGGTGTCAACTATCACCCGTGCTTGTATCCGTCGAAAACGCTCACTCTCATTCTCGGATTTTTCTTGTTGAGGAAGCCTCTTTAGCATCACGTCGAGATAATCGATCCTACTCTCTACCCCAGGATGGGTTAAAAGATAAGGGGGTACTTGGAAGGCCTCTAAACGGTGCCTCTTGATTTTCTTAAGGAAGGTGATCATCCCTGAACCGTCGTACCCGGCTTTTACTAAATACCTGAGTCCCAATCGGTCAGCCTCCTCCTCGTTCTCTCTGGTATACTTCAAGGAAAGGGTCTGAGCTGTAGCAACAGAAAGGGCACCCACTGCACCAGCAGCCTTGCCCCCGCCTCCCAGAAATATCCCTGCTAGGATGGCTGCCAACGTACCAATACTTAATTTGCTTTCTTTTTCAATCTTTTCGGCAATATGCCTGGCCGTCACGTGGGCAATTTCATGACTCACAACCCCTGCTAATTCAGCCTCACTCTCGGCCAGTGTAATTAACCCGGTACTGAGGTAAATATAGCCAGCTGGAATTGCAAAGGCATTCGGATCAGAGGATTTGTAGATGGAGAAATTGAAATCAAAAGGCCTATAGTCTAATTGTGATACGATATTCCTACCTATGCGCTCGATATATTTTTGAGTTGATGGGTCTTTTATGAGTTCTAAGTGCTTTTCTAACTCGTGCTTGAACCTCTCACCCAGTTTCTTTTCTTCTTCTATGGTAAAGTTGTGGCTGGCTTGGCAGAGCTTTGTGTCCAAGAGTATTCCGCCCCATCCACTTAAAATGAGAATGGTGAGTACTGGGACAATTATTTTGGTAAGGTAATAACCCTTCATCATGACAAGAATATCCTCAAGCTAGAGAGTTTACTTCAGAAGAGACTATTTTTCAAGGTAAATTATCTCTGGAGTTTGCCGAATTTATAGTGAACTCCTTTGTCTCATGGCGAAATTTGCTGGAGCAGTGGGGTACCCACCTGCCTGTGCGTTGCACGCAGACAGGTCGAGGGTGAGC
>JBDRGH010000084.1:0-3975 GCA_043818015.1 Pseudomonadota bacterium | reverse complement strand
GTTGGAAAGCGAGGGATTTGTGGAAAGGCATTTGAACAGAGGATATTATGTCCATGAAATGGACGAACAAGAAGTCGCCGAACTGTGTGATGCCAGAGAAGCCATAGAGATCTTTTTGTTGGATAAGGCCATTGGGAACCTGACGAAATCACACGTTAAAGAACTGGAAGAGATAGCTCGGTATCACCAGGAAGCTGAATATACAGGTATAAGGAAAAGGATAATAATAGACGGTACCTTTCACCTAAAGATAACAGAGGCCAGCGGAAGTAAATATTTGACTAGTTTATTGCTTGGTCTATTTAGTCGCCTCTACCTCACGTATAGACTTGATAAGTTACCCCCACAGAGAAAGATCACTGCTGAAAATGAACATAGCAAGATTTTGAAGGCAATAAAAGACAAGAATACCAAAGTGGCTAAGAACCTTCTGCAGCAGCATATCAGGGACGGCAAGAAAATTCTTATAGAAAGCCTTCAAGGTTATTTGATCAAGAGTGTCAGCAATTAGACTTTTCACTTCACCCGTATTTCGTAATATCTTCAAAGAAATACAAGACTACGCTTTAAGTTAAGCACCCCCTTACCCCACATGGGGTTCAGGGGGACGCGAGTTCAAATCTCACCGTCCCGACCAGGAAAATGAAGGGGTTAGCCAATATGGCTAACCCCTTTTTATTATTACTGGACGATTCAGGGCACGAGCTATTGATGCTCTTTCTGGAAGAACCAGGTCGGGAGGGCAGTTAGGGAGGTTGAGGCAATTGGAGTGAAAGATTCTTCCTTTCCTTTTGTCGGTAGATAAAAAATTTGCGACCGCAAAAGGTAAGTTAATTCATACCATTTTTATCTTGACAATCGAGTTCGCCTCATGGTCAAATAACCAAGCAGCCTGGTTCTTGAAGATACTATGTGAAAGGCTGGATTACCTCAAGGATAGCTCACAAGGGGATAAGGAGGGCTGGGAAGGATTTGACCCCTGATACGTTCGTGAATAGTTTGGAAACCATCAAGAATCTGGATATGAAGGGTCTCACCGGGCCCATAAGTTATAGTCCCACAAATCATAAGGGCAACAGTTATTCTAGAATGGACAAGGCTGACCTGAAGAAAGGCTATTTTGTTCCTGTGACTGATTGGATAGAAGCCAAATAGGCTAAAGCATCGGTATACCTTTTAGGTATATATTAACTAACCAATGGAGGAGGGGAAAATGGCGGCACTAGAGGAGTTAACAGAGTTGGCGAAGGCGATTGAGAATACCGCTGTGTCAAAGTGGAAGGCACAGGGTAAGCCTGTAGTTGGATATTTTTGTTCTTACGTTCCTGAGGAGATCCTTCATGCGGCAGGTATCCTCCCTTACAGGATCAAAGCGAGGGGATGCGCTAAGACTACTGCTGCAGATACCTATCTGTCCTCGGCAATGAACTGTTCGTTTGTCCGGAGTTGTCTGGATTTAGCGCTTGAAGGAGAGTATGGATTTCTCGATGGCGTGGTATCCATGAACAGTTGTGAGCATATTCGGCGGGCGCATGATATCTGGAAGCGCAAGGTGAATATTCCCTATTTTCATTTTCTCAGTGTTCCACACAAGACCGATGAAGACGCAGTGGAATGGTATAGAGATGAGCTGGATGAGTTCAAGAAAAGCTTGGAAAACGCCTTCAACGTCACTATTACTGGTGAGGCGCTTACGGATTCGATAAAGGTCCACAATGAGACGCGGGCTCTTCTCAAGAAGCTCTATGGATTCCGTCGAGATGATCCTCCTCCTATAACTGGTGCGGAAGCCCTTGACGTCGTTGTAGCTGCCACGTCGGCTCGTAAGGAAGATTATAATGGGTTGCTTAAGAGGGTGCTGGAAGAGCTCAGTATGCGTGAGGGTGCCTCTAACCATAGATCGAGGCTGATGGTCATAGGGAGTGTAGTTGATGATCCTGGATATATAAAGCTTATTGAGGATCTGGGTGCCGTTGTGGTTACTGATAATCTGTGCTTTGGCAGCAGGTATTTTTGGGAACCTGTTGACACTGATGCTGATCCACTCGAGTCTTTGGCTCGCTCGTATCTGAAGCGTCCAATATGTCCCCGTATGGCTGACGAGATTGCTCAACTATATACTTATACGCGCGACATGGCCGAGGAATTTCGTGTTGATGGTGTTATCCTGGAGAGGATTCGCTGTTGTGATCTCTGGGGTGGAGCGACACTTCTTTTGGAAAAGAGGCTAGGGGAGAAAGGTATTCCTTTTTTAGTTATTGATCGTGAGTATGCAATGAGTGGAGTGGGCCAGATTAACACAAGGGTAGCAGCATTCTTGGAAATGATAGGTAGGGATTAAGATGGGGGAAAAGAACATACGTGAGATTGAGAAGATCCATAACAACATGCAGGGGTTGTTAAAGCATGTGGGGACGAAGTATCCGGAACAGAAATGGATGTACGAACCTGTCGTAAAGTATTTTGAACTTCTCTATGAGGACTTAACTAAAAACAAACCGGTGGCATGGTACTTCTTCCTTGTGACCCCGGAGCTGTTCCGCGCCATGGATATAGCTCCCTTCTCGGGGGAATTTGTAGGTTCGGTGATGGCGTCCTTTCCCGACGGGGTCGTTAACTATGTTAATATTGCTGAAAAATGGATCCCAGAGACCATTTGTACCATCAACAAGTACAATCTTGGGGCTGCATTATCTGGAGACTTTCCGGCTCCTGATATGCTCATCCATACGACAGCCCATCCTTGCGATTCTGCGAGCATCGTCTATCCGGTTCTTGCTGACTATTTAGATGTACCGCAATTCGCTCTGGATACCCCTTACGGGGATGATGAGAGGAGTTACCGGTATTTCGCCCGTGAGTTCTCTAAGCTTATATCGTTTTTGGAAGAGCAGACAGGACGGAAGTTAGACGTTGACAGGCTGAGGGAGGGAGTGGAGTATTCGAACGAGGCGCAGGAGTATATGCTCAAAATCAACGAGTTCAGAAAAACAGTTCCCTGTCCTACTCCCAGTCGCTCTTCTGCCACTGCCTTAGGAGCAATTATGGGCCTGGCCGGGACGCCCTTCCTGGTCGACTGGTATAAGAAGCAGTATGAAATGGTCGCGGAACGGGTGGAGAGGAAGGAGGGTGTCGTTCCTGATGAGAAGATCAGGGTAGCCATGGTCTGGATAACTACGTTTTTCGACCTGGGAATCTTGGAATGGATGGAGAAGGAATACGGGGCTGTAGTTGTAATGGATCTGATATGTACGTGGACTGCCGAGCCCATAGAGGACACCTCGAGTCTATCCAAGATAGTAGATGGTTTGGCTGCCAAGATATTGAATGCCCCTATGGGAAGACACGGTCGGGGCCCCGTAGAGCCTTTGCTGGAAGAAGTTGTTAGAATATGTAAAGACTATAAAGCGGATGCGGCCATCTTTGCAGGGCATATTGGTTGCAAGTATGGCTGGGCGTCGGCGAAGCTGGTAAAGGATGCTATACAGGACGAGTTAGGGATTCCCAGTCTATTTTTTGATTTTGATGCTTTCGATCCTCGGGTAGCGTCATCGGAGACGATTAAATCCAAGATTGGGGAGTTTTTTGAGACGTATCTGTAAAGGGAAGAGTATCGAGTTCGTTGTCTAATTCTTGAAGCAAGGTATTTAAACCCAAAGAATTTGGGTTATCTGATGGCATGAAGTTGTTTCATGCTTTGGAAAGCCTAATCAGGCAATCCTTTTATGAGGTAGGAGGTGTAACATGGGTGCAATGGATCGGCTTTCGGCGCATATGGAAGAGCGGTATAGGGACTTACGGAAGAAGAGGAGTGAAGGGGTAAAGATTATTGGGTATACGCCTGGTGGGTATATGCCTGAGGAGTTGGTGTATGCATCAGGGGCGATACCTGTTTGTCTCATGCGAGGTGGGGATCATGAGGCGGTGGCGGAGAGTGCGGCGTACATACCACGGTTTATAGACACCTTTTGTCGT